>JBEKDW010000257.1:0-3412 GCA_050014155.1 Anaerolineales bacterium | reverse complement strand
GCCCAGTTGGACCGCTTCCTGATCCGTCTGACCCTCGGGTATCCCTCCGCGGCGGATGAAAAAACCCTGCTAATTAATCTGCGGCGCGAGCATCCCATCCACCGTTTGCAGCAGGTGGCCGAATGCGCCGAGCTCACGGACTTGCAAAAGCAGGTGTGGGAAATCCACATCGACGATACGCTTCAGGATTACATCATCCGGCTCGTCCATCAGACCCGCATCCACCCGGATCTGGCATTGGGCGCCAGCCCGCGGGCGAGTCTGTCGCTATACCGGACGGCGCAGGCGCTGGCGGGGATCCAGGGCAGGGATCACGTTCTGCCTGAAGACGTAAAATCCATGGTACCGATCGTTCTAGCTCACCGCCTGATGCTACGCCCCGAAGCGGAATTGCGCGGGCAGACGACCCGCGCCGTTCTGGAGACATTGCTCGCCGAGACACCCTTGGATTTGGGAACGGTTCATTGAAATGGGAGGGGAGGAGTGCTAAGAATGCCCGAAGAGGATCGATTGCCGCCGCTCCTCATCGGGCCGGAGATTGATGGTGGGATATTACCTGTTCGTCTTCAGCGCTTTTCTTCTCCTCTTGGCCGTATTCTTCCACGATACTTCCATCCTCACTGTCGTTTATCTCCTGATCGGAGTGTTTATCATCAGCCGGTGGTGGCGTGATCGGATTTTAGCCGGACTCGAATTTCACCGCCGCCTGGACCGGCGGGCGATGCTGGGGGAGACGGTCCGCATCCGGCTTGAGGTGATCAATCGGAGTTGGCTGCCGATCCCATGGATTCGTATTCACGAAAGTCTGCCGGTGGAACTGGCCGTGCCCAATTTCCACCGCCAGGCGGTCGGCCTCGCTCCCAGGGGAAGGACAGTTTGCGAATACACCCTGCAGGGGCACAAACGCGGATACTATCGGATCGGTCCGTTGTACGTCCAATCGGGGGATTTATTTGGGATGGAGGAATCGCGCCAGCGGCAGGCTCCATCGGACAATCTGACAATCTATCCGAAGATTGTCCCCATCCGCCGGCTGCCCCTCCCGTCGTTTTCCCCCATGGGCGCGCTGCGTTTCCACCAGCCGCTGTACGAGGATCCCAGCCGGGTGGTTGGTAAGCGGGATTACCAATCGGGTGATTCATTGCGCCGGATCGACTGGAAGGCGTCGGCGGTTGCCGGGAAGCTTCAGGTCCGGCAATTTGAACCGGCGATTTCGGTTGAGGTTTCGATCTTTCTGAATCTGAGCGCGCAGGATTACGAACCGCGCAGCCGGATCGACGCGGCGGAACTGGCGATCGTAACCGCAGCCTCGCTCGCTTTCTACGTCGGGGGAAAGCACCAGCCCGTCGGCCTCGAGACCAACGGAATGGATCTGCTGGAACCGGAACAGGCGCGGCATTCGATCCCGGTTCGCAGGGGCAATGCGCAGTTGATGCTGCTTCTGGAAAAGCTGGCCCGCCTGCAACTGACCGACGGGACGGCCTTTGCGGAGCTCCTCCGCGAACGGGAACCGGCGCTTTCATGGGGAACCACCCTGCTCGTGATCACCGGCATGCCCGAGGCCGCGCTTTTCGACGAATTGCTGCGCGCCCGGCAGTCGGGATTGCCATCCATCGTGTTCCTCACCGCGCCGGTATTACGATTCGAATCGTTTGAAAATCGCGCCCACAGCCTGGGTATTCCGTTGTATGAAATCCGGTCGGAACATGATCTGGAGCGGATGTTTGTATGAGGCGATCGACCCATGGCGGATGAACGCCGTCTGACGGTTTTTTCGCTGACCAACTCGCTGCTCTGCAGCGTGATGGCGGTCTGTCTGGCTGCCGCCGCCGGCCGTCTGATCGAGTTGATCGGTTCTTCCTGGCTGGGAGACCTGTTCTCCATCCGGAACGGGCTGATCGTGGGTTTCTTCCTGGTTTCCTTGGAAGTCCAATGGTCGCGCCGCTTGATGGCGCCGCGCGCTTTCCTCAGCCTGGATTGGTGGAAAGCCACCGTGGGGGAATGGTTTTTCCTTCTTCTCGGATTGTGGGCGCTGATCTGGTTGGCGGAGGGTCCGGACTTCGCCTTGGAGGATTTGCGTGCGCTGTCGAATTGGAACTTTACGGGACTGATCCGGGCGGAGCATATGGCGGGATTAACCCTGCTGGTCCTGGTGTGGGGGTTCAACCGATACCTGGTGGGGGATCTGATGCCGCTGGAAAATATTTCACTTCCCCGCTCAAACGAAGGACTGCGGGATACCGAGAAGGCGCAATCCGCTGCCAGGAACCGCCTGTGGCAGGACGTGTTCGTTTTCGGCGGACTGATGGTTCTGCTGTCGTTGGTTGGCGCGGCGGTCGTCCGGATGATCTGGAACACACCGGCGGACATCGGGCCGGTGGGAATGGAGACACTGGTGTACTTTTTTTGCGGGCTGGGGCTGTTCGCCATCGGCCGACTGATGGTTCTCCGGGTGGATTGGGCTTTGGACCGGACCCGGCCGGACGCCGGAATACCCCGCCGGTGGATGATCTACAGCCTGGGCTTTATTTTAATTTTGATTTTCCTCGCCAGCGCGTTGCCAACGGAATATTCCCTGAACCTGTTGACCAGCCTGAGTTTGGCCATCCAGGGAATCAGCAGCATCCTGTTTGTCCTGTGGGCGTTGATTGTATTCCCCGTCATGCTCCTCGTTTCCTCTCTTTTTTCCTTCCTGTTGGGTTCTCCGCGCAGCACCCAAGTCCAACCGGCGGAGAAGCCGATCGCGGATGTCCTCCCCGCGCTACCCGCGGGGGTCACGTGGGTTACGGTCCTGCGGGAAATCTTCTTCTGGGTGATTGCGGTTCTGGTGCTGATTTATATCTTGCGCCAGCTTCTGAAATTCCGATTGACCATACTTCGCACCGTCCGCCATTGGGCGATCCTGGGTTGGATACTCGACCGGCTTCGAGGATGGGAAAAACGCCTGACCTTTTGGAGGAAGGCGGTGAGCCGAGCGGTTCAGAATTCTCTGCTGTCTTTGCGGGAGGATTTCACCAGACGCACGGGTTGGGAGCCTCTGGGTTTTGTGAATTTGCGAAGCCTCACACCGCGTCAATCCATCCGTTTTTATTTCTTTGCTCTGCTGCGCCGGGGCGCGGAGCGGGGCGCGGTACGCCGGCCTGCCCAGACCCCGCGCGAATACGCCGCCGGGTTGACTGCAACGGAAGAATCGATAGGGAGTGAACTCCGAGAGATGACCCTTGCGTTCGAGGAGGCTCGGTATACCTCGCACGAAATCGGACCGGATAAAGCCCGCCGCGTGCGAAAGGTATGGAATACCATCCGCTCGAAAATGCGCCGGTTCGGAAGCAAAGCCGAAAAGGGCGGGAAGGGAGAATCATGACGGATACGCCGCGATCCACCATCGGAGTATTGGTGGGATTTCAGGTTT
>JBEKDW010000256.1:0-3452 GCA_050014155.1 Anaerolineales bacterium | reverse complement strand
AATCCAAAAAATGGGTGTATCGGTTCAGCGAAGTCTCCCAAGCGGAGAAATATGCCAAATCCTGGGACGGCGTGCGCGGGTTATTGGGCGGTAAAGGCGCCGGCCTGGCCGATATGAATCGCGGCGGATTGCCCGTGCCTCCAGGTTTCACCGTAACCACCGAAGCTTGCAACGCGTTCCTCGCGGCGGGGGAAAAATTTCCTCCCGGGATGTGGGATCAGGAAGTTGCCGCATTAAAACAGGTGGAAAAAACCACCGGCAAGAAATTCGGCGACCCGAAAAATCCCCTGTTGGTTTCCTGCCGCTCCGGCGCGAAATTTTCCATGCCCGGAATGATGGACACCGTCCTGAATATCGGGTTGAACGACGAGACCGCGAAGGGCATGGCGGCCCTGACCAAGAATGAACGGTTCGTCTACGACGCCTACCGGCGCCTGATTCAGATGTTCTCGACCGTGGTCATGGGCGGGTCCAAGGACGATTTTGAAAAAGTACTCGAGACCTATCGGCACAAACGCGGCGTGTCCAACGACGCCGAACTCCCAGTCGACGATCTCAAGGCAATCACCACCGAATTCAAGAAAATCGTCCGGTCCAAAACCGGACGGGATTTCCCGTCCGATCCGATGGAGCAACTGAAGCTGGCCACCGAGGCCGTTTTCGAAAGTTGGAACGGCAAGCGGGCGATCGATTACCGCAATGCTGCAAAAATCGCGCATAACCTGGGGACCGCGGTCAATATCGTCACCATGGTATTCGGCAACATGGGGGACGACAGCGGCACGGGCGTGTTGACCACCCGCAACGTATCCGACGGTACTAAAGCTATCGAAGGCGACTTCCTCATCAATGCTCAGGGGGAAGATGTGGTTTCGGGAACCCGCCAGACGATGCGTATCGGGGAAATGAAAACCGTCATGCCCAAGATCTATGCGCAGCTGGAGAAATACTGCCAGCGCCTGGAAAAATATTACCGTGAAACACAGGATATCGAATTCACGATCGAGCGCGGCACCTTGTGGATGTTGCAGACCCGGAACGCCAAGCGCACCGCCCAGGCCGCGATCCGGATCGCGGTCGATATGGCCGGCGAGAAATTAATCACCAAGGAAGAAGCGGTTTGGCGTGTGCAGCCCGAACATGTGGATTTTTATCTTCATCCGCAATTCGAGTCATCGGAGAAGAAATACGCGGCCTCCCGCGGCGATCTGATCGCCACCGGGTTAAACGTCTCCCCGGGGGCTGCCGTCGGCCAGATCACCTTCGACGCGGACACCGCGGAGAAAAAAGCCAAGAAGGAAAATATGGCCGTGATCATGGTCCGGCCGGAGACAACGCCCAACGATGTCCACGGCATGCTGGCCGCCAAGGGAATTCTTACTAGCCGCGGCGGACGAACCTCCCACGCCGCGTTGGTTGCGCGCCAGTTCGGCATCCCGGCGGTGGTCGGCGTGGCCGCGATGGAAGTCGACGTCGACAACCGGCAGTTCACCGTGGCCGGAAAAATCTACCGGGAAGATGATTGGATCTCCCTCGATGGGACGACCGGCGAGGTGTTTGCCGGCAAGATAAAAACCGCCGATCCGTCCTTTGACGATCCGTACCTGCTCAAACTGCTTTCTTGGGCGGATACGATGCGGAGACTCGGCGTGTGGGCGAACTCGGATTACCCCCGCGACGCCCGCCGCGCGCGGAATTTCGGCGCCGAAGGCATCGGTCTATGCCGCACCGAGCACATGTTCTTCGAAACCGAACGCCTGCCCATCGTCCAGAAAATGATTCTGGCCAAGACCCCGGAAGAGCGGAAGATGGCGCTCGATCAGCTTCTCCCGTTCCAGCGCAGCGATTTTGACGGCCTGTTCCGGGCAATGGATGGGCTTCCGGTCACGATCCGCTTGATCGACCCGCCGTTGCATGAGTTTCTGCCCTCGCTTACCAGCTTAATCGAGGAAGTTACAACCCTCCGGATCAAAAAGGACAACCCCAACCTCCTGCAGGAGAAGGAAAAACTGCTCGCGGCCGTGGAATCCATGCATGAGGACAACCCGATGCTTGGGTTGCGCGGCGTACGGCTGGGAATCCACATCCCCGAATTGACCCGCATGCAGGTGAGAGCCATTTTCGAGGCGGCCTGCCAATGCACCAAACAGGGCGTGGTCGTGCATCCCAAAGTGATGATCCCCTTGATCTCACATATCAACGAGCTTCGCCTTCAGCAAACCGCGCTAGAAGAAGAAGCCCGCAAGGTGATGCAGGAGCAGGGAATCACAATCGAATACAAGTTCGGGACAATGATTGAAATTCCGCGGGCGGCGCTTACCGCCGGTCAGATCGCGGAAATGGCCCAATTCTTCTCCTTCGGAACCAACGACCTTACCCAGATGACTTACGGGATCTCGCGCGACGACGCGGAGAAGGGTTTCCTGATCGAATACATCGACAAAAAAATCCTTTCGGAGAATCCGTTTGCCTCCATTGACGAAGATGGCGTAGGGAAGCTCATGGAAATGGCGGTGCGCGCAGGCCGTGCGACGAGGAAGACGCTGGACATCGGAATTTGCGGCGAACACGGCGGCGATCCGAAATCCATCGGGTTCTGCCACCGGATCGGGCTCAACTATGTATCCTGTTCTCCCTTCCGCGTCCCGATTGCGCGTCTGGCAGCCGCCCATGCCGCGATAGCCGAGAAGATGGGCGAAAAAGAAAAATAACGGCAACAGAACCGAAATACAACAGGCTGCAGGAATCTCTGCAGCCTGTTTTTTATTCTCCAAAAGGAATCTCCGGATTATCGAGGTTGCCTTTGGATGTCACTCCGCTGCGCGCATCGGACGGTCGCGCGCATACGTTCCGAAAACGGATTTACCAGCCTTCCAAATACGTGCGCCATTCCGAGAAATCGTCCAGATAATGACCGAACAAGTACAGGGCGGAACGCGGAGGCTCGCGGGGCGGCGTACGGAGGCGCATGTGAGCTTCATCCAGCAACCGTCCGCCTTTATTCCGGTTGCAGGGCGGGCAGGCGGCAACCAGGTTTTCCCAGACATGGGCGCCGCCCCGGTAGCGGGGGATGACGTGATCCACCGTGAGATGCATCGTGCGCCGGCCGCAATACTGGCAGGTGTACCCGTCCCTCCGGAATATCTCTTTCTTGGAAAGATGAGGGAATGGTCGCGGTGGGTGAATCATCTTCTGCAGCTGGATGACCGAGGGGCAGGGGAGCGACAAACGGACCGTGTGCACGTAGCCGCGGCCGTTAATAACCAGGCGGGCTTTGCCGCCGATGATCAGATGCAACGCCCTCCGCGTGTCGCAAACATGCAGCGGTTCGTAATTGGCGTTTAAAACCAGAACCGGGGTCTTCATGTCTCCTCAGGAATTTTCGGGAGTATAGCACCGGTCGGCCGGGTAGGGCAAGTTTCCACCGCATTCGCGGTCTATTATTTTTAATC
>JBEKDW010000255.1:0-3459 GCA_050014155.1 Anaerolineales bacterium | reverse complement strand
GACCGGACCAATCCGCTCCGGACGCTGGAGATCCGCGCGCGAGCGGAAATAACCCCTGACAAAGAATATATTTTCGCCGACAAGGTTGGAAAAAAGTACGGTGTCGATCTTCGGAAAAACGAACGACCGGGTGAATACCGCTATAAAGTCACGCTTCACCCCGTTAGAATCAACGCGATCGACCTGAGCATAGGTTGAGTTGATTAAATCCGTCCGGCGGGATAATTATAAGGTCTCCACCAATAAATCTACTCAAAGGCGTAAAATCTTCTTTTTTATCTATTCCGGCCGGCTCCCGTCATTATTTGAAAGTAAAATTAATCCATTGCATCTGATGAATCAGGCAGCGCTGAAATATCTCGCTGGAAATCCGCAAAATAATCGGCCGCTCTTGGCGTCACCCGACATTGTCAAAAGGCCCTTATTCCGGGCAGGGCAGTCGACTGGATGTCGTCCGGCGGGTATGGAACCGACTGGTCGAGCTTCCTTTGGGCTTCCGATGGTTTATGTCCGTCGCGCCGGTTCCGGCTCATTCGGCGAATGGAGTCATGCTCGCGATTTGCAACGGAACGGAATACAATCCGCAGCGGATACCCGCGGATATTTTCGAACCCATGGCGAATGGGATTCGGACGACGACCGGTGTATGACGGCTTCGAGATGGACGTCGGAGAGTATTGGGTGACGGCTGGGTTTTCGGCGGATGAAATCCCGCAGGTGCAAAACCATGTTCGAATCCTTGGAGGAAGAATCAGTTGATGCGCGGTGACGAACCCAAATCCTATGGCCTGATCCAATTGGTTGCGCGGGCCTTTTCCCGGACACGATTTCCTATCCTGACGGTCGGATTGACGTATGCCGTTTCCGTCGCCGTTGGAATCGGTATGGTGCATGCCGGTAATTCGTTCGCGCTGAACACCCGCGATCAAATCGTCTCCGGCGCGCAATCCGGTCCGACCCTGACCGCGTTGGATCAAAATAACCGCCTGGTCGCCGGAGTGCTGGATTTTAGCGGAAATCTGCTTGCCGCGGTCTCCAGTACGCCGCGGGATTGGGGGTTGTCTTCACGTATCCCATCGTAGCCTATCGCGGCTGGATCGGGGGAATCGTCTCCGTCGATGGGTCGCATCTCAGCCGGTTGGCCGACGCCCGGGAGGCCGCATACTACCTGATCACGCTCATATTGCAGTTGATCCTGTATTCGATAACCGGCGGAGCCGGTGTAAATATGGGGTTGGCTTATCTCAACCCCAAACGCTACCCCCAAAGGGAAAAATGGATCGGGATCCCCGCCGAAGCAATCCGCGACGTGGTGCGAATTTATCTGGTTGCGGCGCCTTTATTTCTCGTGGCTTCCTTGTGGGAATTCTTCGCGCGGTAATACTACCCGGCATCGATTCGGCTGGGGTAGAATATCGCCGCAAGCGGAATTCCGTTATCGCATCGTCGGATTGGCATCCACCCGGAGAGGAATAACGGTAAGCATGGATTACTCAAGCCCAGCGGATAATGAAAAATTCGAAAGGACGGCAAAGGCCTTGGAAAGCCGGGGTGTAACCGTGATCACCGCGGATACGAAGGAATCCGTTTTACCCCTTTTGATGAATCTCATCCCCGAGGGAGCCACCGTGATGACCGGGGCTTCCCTGACCCTGGAGCAAATCGGTTTTGTAGCATTGCTCAAATCGGGGAACCACCGCTGGCATAACCTGAAAGCGGAAATCGTCGCCGAGAAGGATCCCGCCCGGCAGTCGTTGCTGCGCAAGCAGGCGACGCTCGCCGACTACTTTCTCGGCAGCGTCCACGCGATCGCCGAAACGGGTGAGATCCTCGTCGCCAGCGCGACCGGAAGCCAGCTCGCGCCCTATGCCTACTCCTGCAGCCATGTCATCTGGGTGGCGGGCGCCCAAAAGATTGTTCCTTCGGTGGAAGACGGCTTCCGGCGAATCCGCGAGTATGTACTTCCCCATGAAGATCAACGGATGAAAAAGAATTTCGGCCCGGGGGCGGGAAGTTTTATCGGTAAAATCCTTTTGTTCGAGCGCGAAGCTCCGTACCTGCATCGGAGTTTGACGTTACTCCTTATCCGGCAAATAGTGGGAGATTAAAAAGATTCGAGGCGGAAATCTTCCGAAAAATCAACCAATGGCAAAGAAATATTTAAAGGACTGCCATGGGAAAGGCACGCCCGTATATGGTGGTCCTTTTTATTGGAGACGGGAGTTTCGATACCGGGCCGTATAAAGGGCAGGGTAAGCCGGCATCCGTTGCCCACGGACGGAAAGCAGGATTATCCGTTCCCTAATATTCATTTAATTAACCTAAGGTTTATAATCTGCCTACCCAGCCACGCTGATTGGATTGGTTGAGCAAGTATTGCCGCCGGTAAATAGGAGTGCGGATTGCCAATGCAAAACGTTTTACCGCAGAATATGGATAATCTTTTAACATCGGACCGGTCGCTCATCCTGCGATACGAAGGCGAGGACGATCAATCCTATATTGTTTCCCGCACCAACGGCGCGCGCCTGACCATTCCAAAGAACCGCAGCGTTCCGAAACCATTTGTCGATAAACCGCCGCAACCGCTCTCTCCGGCGTTTCGCCTGCTTGTGGCGGCTTTTATCGGACTGGCACCGGCCGGGCTGGGGACGATCGTCCTGGCGCCGCTTGCTGTCCTGTGGTCCCTGGCGATGGTATTCACCCGCCCATTAAATCGGAGCGACCGCAAACGTGTGGTCGCCGTGTGCGCGATCGCCGTCGTGCTGCTCGCACTCGCTATTCCCTTGAGCGAGCTATTCCTAGCGCGCCTCTCCTCATAGGCAGCCTATCATGATAGCCCGGGCTTTGTATCTGGTCGCAGCGTGGTTCACCGTCAGCATGGTGGTGACGTTGATGTTGGGAACGCGCCTGCGCCGGGCCCACTTTGCGCTGTCCGTCCTCTGGCTCGCGGCGGTGTTGGCCGTGGGCGACATTTGGGCGTTGCGGACATTCGGCCGGCCGCCGGAGGTGATCGCGCTCACCGGTCTGGCCGCGGTGTTGGGCGTAGGCTGCATTGTCTGGTTGTGCGATTGGAACGCCTTCGGGCAGGTGGCCTGGCTGACCACAATCATCGTCACCCCCCTTTTTCTCGTATATGCCTATTCCGTCATCATTGACGCGCACCTCGCCCCCGCCTCGTTCCTCGCGGCCCAGATGTTCCTCTACATCCAATCCGTCGCCGCCTTGGTGGCGCTGACCCAGATGTACGAAAACCTCGACGTGAACTGCCGCGTGCGATGGCGCAACCGGATCGACCGAATCCAACCGGCACCGGGCTTCACGCCGATGGTATCGCTGCATCTTCCGACGTACGACGAACCGCCGGAGGTTGTGGAGGGCACGCTGCTGGCGCTGGCTGCGCTGGATTATCCCGCTTTCGAAGTACTCGTCGTTGACAACAACACGCCGGAGGAAATG
>JBEKDW010000254.1:0-3460 GCA_050014155.1 Anaerolineales bacterium | reverse complement strand
AGAAGGCCGAGGAATCGGTAGCGCGTGGATAAGGGCAAGTGACTCTTCCACGCATCCCATCCCCCCTCCCCTTTTCCCCTCCTCCCTTCCCGTGATACGGGAAGGGAGGAGGGGTAGGGAAGAAAGGATGGGATGGTTATTGCAATAATTGTTAAGCCAACCCTTCCATCAACCTCACTACCATCCGCCCCTCCTCCAACCGCACTTCGCGGATAACCTGCGGGATGGCGGGGAGCAGGATTTCACCTTTTGACCCCTGCACCACATACACGTCGTTCGCGCCGGTTTTGAGGATTTCTTTCACCCGCCCCAGGTTCTCTCCCTGTTCGGTAAATACTTCCAGGCCTTCGATCTGATGCAGGTAAAAAACGCCGGGCGGCTCCCCTCGCGGTTCTTGCGGGGGCTGCTGAATGTTCGGAGCGCCTGTCCCGAGCGAAGCGCGGGATTAGCTCCGGACGAACGATGATTTTCAGAGGTTTCGTTTTATATATATCGCAGGATGGGGAAGGTGCGGCATCATCATCCTGGTAGTCTACCAAATGCCCGGCACCAACCGATATCGCACTTGCGCGGCGTATTCCTTGTATCCAGTGAGTTCCTCCCGAAGCGCGCGGTCTTCCAACGCCGTGCGCAGGAGAATCAGCAACGCGCACGCCAATCCGGTCAGGCCGGCCCACCAGGATCCGAGCACAATCGGCGAACCAAGAAATTGCAGGATCATGCCCGCGTTGGCCGGATGACGGACAAAGCGGTATGGACCGCCCGTGGCAACTTTGTGGCCGCGTTCCTTCTGAATCCGAACGGCCATCGAGAAAAATGCGTTCGAAGCCGTGGCCCATACGACGATCGAATAACCGACTACCGTCAATAAAAGCGCGGCGATGGGCAGGACCCCCGGCATTCCCTTCGTCCAACCGTATCTCAAATCCAAACCCGCGACCACATATCCCGCAACAGTCAATCCGCCGGCGATCCCCATGATCACCGTGTCCCATCGCTTCGCTCCCTTGGGCGGACTGACTCGTTCTGCCAGCAGTTGGGGATAGCGGGGAATAATCACCAGACCGGTGGCGACGATCCAGGCCGCCATCACCATCAAGAGACCCCATCCCATGATCCAATTCAACCGGCCGGATGAGAGAAAAAGGATTACCCCCATCATGACCAGTCCCATTGTTTCGCGGACGGCCCAGCGGATTATTATGCGCGACATATCCGCCGATTTCTCAACCTGGTCGCCTTTTACTGTATTCATTGCCCCTCCGATTTCCAGATAAACCCCAGGGGTGACATTTCATAAGGGGGAGGATTTGTGGAAGCAGTTAGCGATTCCTCCCTTCGCTTCGCTCAGCCCCGCCCCGGCTTCGCCGGGCGAGGCCGGGGGGCAGGCAGCCGCTAAAGCGGCCTCGGAATGACCCCCGGATTATGTCATTCCGAGGGGTCGTAGACCCCGAGGAATCGGTAGCGCGTGGATGCTGATCAGCATGATTTGTGGAAGAAGTCACCGATTCCTCCCTTCGCTTCGCTCAGGGCAGGCGCCCGCTAAAGCGGCCTCGGAATGACACTTCAAATGCGGATTAAACCAGCCCTTCCATCAACCTCACCACCATCCGCCCCTCCTCCAGCCGCACTTCGCGGATAACTTGCGGGATGGCCGGAAGCAGCACCTCGCCCTTGGCCCCCTGCACCACATACACGTCGTTCGCGCCGGTCTTGAGGATTTCTTTCACCCGCCCCAGGTTCTCTCCCTGCTCGGTAAATACTTCCAGGCCTTCGATCTGATGCAGGTAAAAAACGCCGGGCGGCAGCGGAGGAAGATCGTCGGTGCGGATGAAGAGAATTTTTCCCCGCAGAAGCTCCGCACCTTCGCGGTTGGAGATTTCTTTAAATTGGAGGAGCATGTCTTCCCCATGCCGCCGGAGCGACGCCACCGTGTGCGGGCGATGCTCCTCGCCAACGTATAACCTCTCCGCCTGGAACAACCGCCGGGGAAAATCGGTGAGGACTTCCAGCAGCGTTTCCCCCTTCACCCCGAACGGGCGGCGAACCCGGGCGACGGCCAAAAAAGCAGGCCCGCTCCCTTGCGGGGGCGGGCCCGGACTTCTTTTTTTCGACGGCCGTTTTACGCTTCTCGGCATTTGGCTTAAACGATGTCGAACGTGACCCGGTGCCCCTCCTGCGCCGCGGCCACCCATAGCAGCGAACGGATGGCGTTGGCGATCCGCCCGTTCTGACCGATCACCCGTCCCCGGTCTTCCGGCGCGACCATCAGTTCGAGATGCACGTCGGCGCCCATGACCACCTCGGAGATGTGCACCTGATCCGGATCGTCAACCAGCGATTTGGCTATATACTCGACCAATTCTTTCATCGCCATTGTTCCTGCTCCAAACCTTTAGGATTTGGCTTCTTCCTTCTTGGCTCTGTTTTTCTTTTTCGCGCCCGGTATGGTTTCCCGCTTGGTTTGGGCGGTTACCGGCCGCGCCTTCTGCGCGGCTTCCGCTTCCGCCAGCAACGTCTCCGGCTTCTCGCCCTTCTGCAGCCGTTCGAACCGGCCGGTCAGGCCGATCTGGTTGAACAATCTGGTTACAGATTCGGAAGGCTGCGCGCCGTGCCCCAGCCAGTGGTAGATGCGGTCTTCCTCCACCAGGATGGTGGACGGCTCGGTGCGAGGATTGTAGGTTCCCACCAGTTCGAGGAACCGGCCGTCGCGCGGGTGCTCGCGATCGGCCACCACGATGCGGTACGAGGGCTGGTGGCGCAAGCCCGTTTTTCGCAGACGAATACGAACCATAGAAAAGCTCCTTGCTTAGTATGAAAGGTTTGCGGGCTCGCCGCGGCGTTGAGAGGGCGTGAGCCCCGGCTGGAAGGAACCGGGGGAGATACGCATCCGCCGCCGAACCCGTAGAAGCCCTATTTTACCCGAAAATCCGCGGAAGGCCCTTCCCCCCGGTTTTTCCCAACATCTTCATCATTTTCCGTGCCTGGCGGTACTGCTGAAGCAATTGGTTCACCTCCGGCACCTCGGTCCCCGATCCGCGCGCGATCCGGCGTTTGCGGCTTGCGTCAAGAAGGTCCGGCCGGCGGCGTTCCTGGCGCGTCATCGAGCACAGGATCGCCTCCTTGCGACGCATGTCAGCTTCGGCGTCGCGCTGCTGCTCGGGAGTAATGCGCGCCGCTCCCCCACCGGGCAGCATTTCCAGCAGTTGACTGAGCGGTCCGAGCTTGTGCATCTGCCGTAACTGGCCGAGAAGGTCTTCGAGCGTAAACTCGCCATCGAGAATTTGGTCGGCCTGCTTTTGCGCCTGGCCCTCGTCAAAGGCCTCTTCCGCTCGGCGGATCAAACCAAGCATGTCGCCCATGCCCAGGATCCGGCCGGCGATCCGCTCCGGATCGAACGCCTCCAGGCCGTCCAACCCTTCCCCTGTTCCAATCCGGCGGATCGGCACGCCGGTGACCG
>JBEKDW010000253.1:0-4966 GCA_050014155.1 Anaerolineales bacterium | reverse complement strand
GAATATTCGCATCAACTCATTGACTGCACTCCTCTTCGCCTTTTCGATTGTGGGTTGTTCGGCTCGGGCGCCTCTTCCCGCCAGTGCCGGGAAAACCACGGTTACGTTTTCGCCCAGCCCAACCAAAACGTCGGTCTCAACAGTCGGCACATCCGTCCCGGCTGTGGTAATGTTGCGTTCGTTCAGGCGGCTATCTCCTTCGTCTTTTATAAAGGACGGCGCTACCTTCGAAGCGATTGCATACATCCGGCAGACGTGCCTAAAGGTCGAAATTGAGATCACAAGCGATTATCCGATTCCATCTCCATCGCAAGCCGTATCATTTGAGCCCGTGGAGGACATCATGCTATTCAGCGGCTCTACCGGCGCACCCCTCGTGGTAATCCCGGAAGGACGCGGCGGGGGAGGCGGAAGCGGGGGACCTCCGGGGGCGTGGTATCAGCTGAGCCGGGATTATCTTTACGATGTCAGGCCGGCATTGTCGACAGGCGGCTTCGTTGCGTTGATCACATTCGATCGTTCGTTTGGCATCACCGGGCCGGCGCGATTCGATATTCAGCCCGTTACCAGGCCCAATCTCTACTGTCCGCAACTGCCGTCGACGACACCGGAAGGCTGAGGGCAACGAACCTCAGCCGCTTCGAGCCGCACCTTTCCTGGCAACCTGTAGATTTATCCGTTAGAATTCACTTATGCGCCGCGTCTCCAATTTCTTTCTTACGCCGATTCAACGGGTCTGGGATTTTCTGTTCCAGGTGCCGGAAGATACGCCGTTGACGGAAACGCTTGGATCGGCGCTGAGCAATCGCGAGGGACTGCTGGGATTGTGGGAGGGGTTGGCGGAGCATCTGGAGGCGCTCCGTGGAACCTTGTTCCGTTCGGTGCTCGCGCTGGCCTTCACTACCGCGCTTTGTTTTTTCGTTTCCCGCGATCTGATGAAGCTGCTCGCGTATCCGGTCGGCAATCCGGAAGCTGCCGCAACCGCGGGAACGCAGGGCGGGCTGGCGGGAACCCTTGAGAAATTGATGGCCCAGGGGGCCGACGGTCTTTCGCGCTTGCAGGTGATCGAGCCGACCGAAGCGGTGGGCGTGTTCATGCGCGTATCGCTGCTAGGCGGGTTGATCCTGGCTCTGCCGTGGATCGTCGCGGAAATTTACCTGTTCATCGCGCCCGGCCTGATGCCGCGCGGCCGGATCATCCTCCTCCTCGGCATCCCGCTGGTGAGCGTGTTCTTCCTGCTGGGCGTGGGCTTCTGCTTTTTCGTGATGCTCCCGTCGGCGGTTCCCTTCCTCTATAACTTCATGGGATTCAAAACGGCCTGGCGGCCGTCGGCCTATTTCGATCTGATCACCACGCTGATGTTCTGGGTGGGGGTGACGTTCGAGATGCCGCTGGTGGCCTACCTGCTCTCGGCGGCCGGTCTAATCCATGCGCGCCAGCTGGCTTCCGTCTGGCGGTATGCGGTGGTGATCATTGCGATCATTGCGGCCGCAATCACCCCGACGGTGGATCCGGTGAATATGCTGCTGGTGATGATCCCGATGCTACTGCTCTATCTGGTTAGTATCTTGGCCGCGGCGATTGCCGGCGGGGGACGCAGGCCGGCGGCAGTTAAGCGGGGATAATCTACCAACAGGTCGACCGGCTTGGAAAAAATTTCTACTAGGTTTTATTAAACCTTTGCCTTCCATCGCGCTTCGAGCCCGTCGGCAAATTTCTCATATCCGCGCAGCGCTTCCGTTCCGATGGACTGATCCACTTTTTCGAATTTCAATCCCAGATCGCGTAAATCTTCCCCATTCACCACTTTGAGGGTCATCGGGAAGAGGAGGTAATCCTCCTTCCAGATGTGATTCGGGTAGAGTGCGGTTATGCCCCGCAGGTTTTCCAGGACGGCTTCGGCGGCGCCGGGCTCGCCACTCCGGAAACGTTCAAGCGCGGCGGCCAAGCCCGTCACCAGGCGACGGCCCTGGACGTGCTCGGCGGTGAGCGCGGAGATCGGGCAGCCGGTTGGCGGAACGCCTCTTTCAAAAAGCTCCGGGAACAGGAGCGCCTCCTCTTTGCCGTGGTGGCATTTGTCGGCGTAGATGCGCATAAATTCGACGATCTGCCGAAGCAGCTCCGGATCGACGGCGCCTCCGCCGCCGATTTCTTCCACCGTCACGTAACAGGCTTTCACCACCTTTTCAATGAAGCGGTGTTCGCGTTCCAATGCTTCCGTCGGATGTTGAGCGGCCATCACTTTTCTCCCTTTTTCTGTTTGTCGATAGGAATAAACAACGGGGTCTGCACCCCGACCGCGGGCAATTATGCAGATGCTTCTTTCTCCATCGCTTCGGCCAGCCGGTGATATTTCTCGTGGATTCCCGCGCCGATCTCCTCGCGTTCGATCCGCTCGAATTCCTCCGTCAATTCCTTCTGCCGAGCGGGGGGGATCAACTGCTCGGCCATCTTGAACAGGAGATTGTTTTCCCGGCGGATATGCTGGCGGAGCAACGCGACGTATTCCAGCGTGTTGCGAGTCAGGTCGTCCCGGGCGGAAGCCTGCCCGCCGGCGAGCGCTCGAGCGGCTTTTTCCATTGCGCGGGTGTATTCCCGGCCCTGCTCGTGTTCGGCGATCATGATTGCGATCGGTCCGGTTTGATTGGAGAGCCCCGCGTCCATCATCGCCATGAAGAATGACTCTTCCTCCTTGCGATGGTGGCAGCCGTCGATGAAGTTGCGGAAGAACGAGGTCGCATCCAGGAAAAATCCCGGTCGCACCGGGGATCCGGCCTGCAGCCGCCGGGCCTGCGTCTCAAGCGCCGAAAGCACCCGTTCGATGATCCGATGCTCTTCTATCAGAATATCAGTAGCTTCCATGGCAGCCTTCCATAGCTAGATCCCGGATCTTCCCTACCAAGCGTAAGCCTTGGGGGCTTCGCCGCCCGGTCCCGGCCAGATATCATCCATTTTTTTCATTATCCCCTCGTCGAGCTTGATCTCCAGAGCGTGCAACGCGCCGGTGAGTTGGTCCATCGTCCGCGGTCCGATGATCGGGCCGGTGACGTCCGGATTGGCGAGCAACCAGGCCAGAGCGACGTCCGCCGGTTGTTCTCCCAGCTCGCCGCAGAATTTCTCCCACGCTTCCAGTTGCGGCCGGCGTTTTTCGATATCCTTTTGCCGGCGTTCTTCGGCGCGGCGGCCTTCCTTTGCTTTTTGCAGCGCACCGCCCAGCATTCCGCCCGCGAGCGGACTCCAGGGGATAATTCCGAGGCCGAACGCGCGGCAGGCCGGGATCACTTCCAGTTCGATCATCCGCGCGCTGAGATTGTACAGGCTTTGCTCCGATACCAGCCCGAGAAAGTTGCGGGCTTTCGCCATGCTGTTGGCCTGGGCGATATCCCAGGCGGCGAAATTGCTGGCCTGGCGAATGTTCAATGCCGAGAGTCTTTCCTGGTTGGGCCAGTCGCCCATGTTGCCGAACACTTTGGTGGCGATGACGACCTTCTCGCGCCGCCCGCCGCCCTGGCCGAACCAGCGCCCGACGATCTGTTCGGTTACCCCCTCGCCGGTTTTCCATCCGTAGACGTTGGCGGTGTCGAAGAAGTTGATCCCCTCCTCGAGTGCCCGGTCCATGATGCGGAAGGAATCGGCTTCGGCCGTCAGCGGACCGAAGTTCATCGTCCCCAGACACAGGCGCGAGACTTTCAATCCGGTTCTTCCCAAATGCTTGTATTGCATGGATTCCTCCGTAGGTAATATTTCGCCTTCGGCTGTTATCACAAAATTATACAACCCGATGGTAAGAAATATCTTAAACAGTTGCGAATCGAATCGATATAAAGAATGCGATAATAATAAAATCCGGATATTAAACACCAAAAACGTTTTGGAATGAAAAAAAGGGGGAAAAAGCCCAGTAATCGCAAGGATACTGATGAAAATTCGGTCGGATTCCCAGATAAGCGGATTTTACCTTCGGGAAAGTCCGCAGAAAAATACACGCATCGGACGGTATCCTAGCGGAACTCTATCCGGCCGGGCGGAAAAGCGTTTTTTGCAGTCGGAGCGCGACATTGACCAGCCCGATCATCACCGGTACTTCCACGAGCGGTCCGATGACGGCGGCGAAAGCCACCCCCGAATGGATGCCAAACACCGCCACGGCCACGGCGATGGCCAGTTCGAAGTTATTGCTGGCGGCGGTGAATGCCAGCGTAGTCGTCTGCCGGTATAGAGCGCCGATCGCCTTGCTCATGAAAAAACTTGCCAGGAACATCACCACGAAGTAGATCAACAGCGGGATGGCGATGCGGATCACGTCTGCGGGGATGGTGAGAATTAATCCGCCTTTCAGGCTGAACATAACCACGATGGTAAACAGCAGGGCGATCAGCGTAACGGGGCTGATCCGCGGAATGAACTCCCCGTGGTACCAGGCTTTTCCCTTCCATCGCACCAGCAGGAGCCGCGTCAGAAATCCGGCGAGGAACGGAATGCCCAGATAGATGAAGACGCTCTTGGCAATTTCGCCGATGGTGATGGCCACCACGCTGCCCTGCAGGCCGAATACCGGAGGCAGGACGGTGATAAAAAAGTAGGCGTAGACGCTGTAGAAGAGCACCTGAAAAATGCTGTTGAATGCGACCAATCCGGCCGCGTACTCGGTGTCGCCCCCGGCCAGATCGTTCCAAACGATCACCATGGCGATGCAGCGCGCCAGGCCGATGAGGATCAGGCCGGTCATGTATTCGGGGTATCCGCGCAGAAAAATCACCGCTAGTGCGAACATGAGGACCGGGCCGACGATCCAGTTTTGCACGAGGGAAAGGCCGAGCACTTTCCAGTTCTGGAACACGTCGCCCAATTCCTCGTAGCGCACTTTCGCCAACGGCGGGAACATCATCAGGATCAGTCCGACGGCGATGGGGATGTTGGTGGTGCCGACCGAGACCCGGGTGTTAAATCCCTGAACGGCGGCGGG
>JBEKDW010000252.1:0-5052 GCA_050014155.1 Anaerolineales bacterium | reverse complement strand
GGTCGGCGTCTGGGTCAGCGTCGGTGTGGGAGTCAGGGTCGGTGTGGAAGTCGGCGTGGAAGTTGGAGTGGCGGTGGGCGTCGGGGTTGGAGCAAGGAATGGAATCGAGTTGCAGGCGAGCGCGGAAATCACCAGCGTTGTTGCACAGGCAATCCAAATAAATCGTTTCTTCATGATGGCTCCTTGGCCGAAAGGAAGATGGATGCGTTTAACTTCGCGAAGTCTTATGGCACCGTTCAGAAAACCGAGAGGGTTTTGCTGCCGGCGTGGATTTCCAATGGCAGGATAGTCGGTTTTTCCTCGGTGGAACCTTTAGCAATAGGTTACCTCAATTTCGGGCGGCCTTCCTATAAAAATCGTCTAAATAGTCTGCGGGCTGAAAAAGCGGCATTTGTTAGAGAATCGGATCCAAAGGAATACGGGTGTCGTCCGGCAGGATGAGCACGAACGAAGCCACCGCCTTGTGAATCACAAAGGGGATAACCAACTGAGTTACCATATCTTTGCTATCCCTTTGATAGCAAATGTCGGGATTTATATCGGAATAATGGTTATTGATATCCACAACCTCCATCATATTAATCTCATTGGATGTGATCCAATTGGAAATATCGTCTTCGGTTTTAACCATCGGTCCTTCGATGACCTTCACCGTCAGGACCAGGAATTCGTCCGTATCGGGAGTCTCCACCGGATAACTTTGATCGCCGCACAGGAAGCTATCCCGCCGTAAGGCTCTTCGAAACTGCAGTTTCGCATCGCCGATCATGACCGGCTCTTCGATGCCGGTGATCTTCGTCGGGGTGAGCGTGCGGGTCGAGGTCGGGGTGGAGGTCGGGGTGGAGGTCGATGTCAATGTCGGGGTCAGGGTCGGGGTGAGGGTTACTGTGGAGGTGGCTGTGGGAGCCAGGAACGGAATGGTCGAGCATGCCATGGATCCGGTCAGAAGCGTTCCCAGGATCGGCAGGATTACCCTCTTCTTGATCATCCTTCTCCTTCGCTTGCCCGGTCCGACGCCCGCTGATGAAAACGAAACGAGATCCCAATAAACCTGAACCTGTTTTTCCCCAGAAAAAAATTATATCATGAGCTCCGGCGCGTTTTTTTTGTTGCGCCGGGGAGAAGCGTGTGCCGGCATCCACTTCCGCCCGCTCCCGCCGCCCGGCGATTGCCTCCGCACAAGAGGGCGAATTACTTTATAATCCACAGGCACGATTTCCATCCGGAGGATCTCCCCGTGCCGGAAACTAATCCCACAGCGCCCGAATTCGAACTGGCCGACGCGCATGGCTACCTGGTTTCACTCTCCACCTTCCACGATCGACTGAATGTCCTGCTGGTGTTCAATCGCGGTCTGGTATGCCCGTTCTGCCGGCGGTATCTGACTCAACTGCGTTGGGATACCCCCGCGTTCGAATCGCGCCGGACGGTGATCTTGGCGATCACGCCCGACCGCCCTGAGCAGGTGCGTTCATATTGGGAGCGCGAGGAGCTGCCGTTCCCGGGGTTTGCCGATTCCGATCCGAATCCGGTATCGATACAACGGATCCTCGGCCGCCGACCTTCCTCCGAACGAAACCCTCCTGAGCGAATTGGACCAGATCAACCAGGAACCCACCGGCGAATGAAACGCGCCCCGTCCGCCCCCGCACCTGCCCTCGCGAAGCGGGGGAAGCGGGGGCTCGCACTCCTCTTCCTGTCGGCGGGGATTCTCGCCGCTTGCGGAAGGGTCGAGCGCAAGGTTCGCATCGCCGTGCTCACCGATCTGACCGGCCCGCGCGCCGTCTACGGCGAGGGAATCCGGCGCGCGGCGGTGCTCGCGCTCGAGGAACGGCGCAGCGCGCTGCTTGCCGCCGGATGGGATGTGGAACTCCGGGCCTTCGACGCCGGCGTCTCCTCCCCGGAACTGGATACCACCATCCGGGGCATCGCCGCCGATCCGGATACTTTTTGCGCCGTCGTCCATACCGATTCGGACGGAAACCTTGCCGACGCTAAAATATTTCATCCCGCCGGGATCGCGCACATCCTTCCCGCCGAAACCGCATCGCTTCCGGATCCCGCTTCCCAACCGGAGACGATCTTCCTCTCTCCCGACGACCGCTCCCACGGTGCGTCCGATGCCGAAGGAGCGCTCTCCCGCGCCGCCGTTCGAATCCTCCTGACCACGGATGCCGATGTCCACGCGCTTTCCATTGCCGGCGGATTTCGCGAACGCGCGCAATCCGGCAGTTTGACGGTTTACAACTTTCAGATTATTTCCGAACAGGATCTTGCCGACTGGACGTCATCCTATCAATCCATTCGTCCCGATTTGGTTTATTTCTCCGGATCTTCGCAACTCGCCCTTTCCCTTCTGGATCGAATGACCGCTTCCGGTTTTCCGGGTTCGCTCTTCTTCGCCCAGGACAATCCGGAGGATCCGTTACCTTCAAACTTCACTTCGGATTCCGTCACGCTGATGTTCTCTCCGGCGACTGCGGATTCCGGGGGAGCCGCCGTCGTTCCCGCAGCGATTAACAATTATCGAGCCGCATACGGCGCGGATCCCCCCGCGATGGCCGCACTGGGATACGACGCCGCATCCTTCTGTGTATCCCCTCTATTAAAGAAAGGCACCGGCAACCTGAGCCCCGCCACCACCCGATCCTGGGTTCTGGATCAATTGCGGGTTGGCGATGTGTATCAGGGCCTCACCGGATCTTACACATTTGGCAGCGGTCGGCCCTGCCAGATTCCGATTTATCTCGGCGTGCAGAATTCCCTTTCCGGTTGGACACCCATACCCACTCCGGGACCGGCGCTGCGTACGATTCCAGAATGTTGAATTATCATTTTTTAAGAATTTGACTTTAGCGCTTTTGGTATGTGTGGCCATGCCTTTTTCCCAAGAAATCCATCATCCATGCGGAGTTTTCGATAGTCCCATTTCGGTGATAAAGATGCGCAATCCGGACGTGGCCAAGGGTTCCGTTTTCCCCCGGAGGATGCTATCATCCCCTGCGGAGGTTGCAGGATGCGTCTGGAAAACGAAAGCCGCGTAGGCATCATTGGCGGCGGACCCGCCGGTTGCTTCGCTGCCATCCAGCTGCTGAACCGCGCCCGGGAAGAGGGGCTGCGGCTCGACGTGCGCATCTTCGATCCCCGCTTCGACACCGACGTAAGGGGTGTGGCCGCCTGCAAAGGATGCGCCGGGATCGTCTCGGCTAACGCGGTGCAATCGATCGAATCCCTCGGCTTGAGCGTTCCCCCGCGCGTGATCCAGGAAACCATCGAAGAATACCGGGTTCACATCCTCGGCCAAACCATCCGTCTGCCGCAGCCGCATCCGGGGCGGAAGATCCTCAGCGTCTACCGCGGCCGCGGGCCGCGCACCCACCAGGGCGAACCGATCGAAAGCTTCGACTCCTATTTGATCTCGGAAGCCGTGGCGCGCGGCGCAGGCTACGTTCCGGAGCGCGTGCGCAGCCTGGGATGGGACTGCGGCCCGCTGGTGCGCACCGAATCGACTACCTTTGCCGCCGATCTTATCGTCCTGGCCACCGGCGTCAACAACCGTCCCATCCCCGAGCCCTTCTTCGAGTACACGCCTCCCCCCACCGAAATCATGGCCCAGGACGAGATTCGCAAACCGGCGGATTGGCCCGCGCACACGGTGGTCGCCTTCTTCGGGGAGCCCAAGGGGCTGATCTTCGGAGCGCTGGTTCCCAAGCGCGAATACCTGAACGTGTCGCTGCTGGGGTATCAGATGGGACCGGATCCGATCCGCGAATTCTTCCGGGCGCAAAAAGAACCGATGGCGGAATATTTCTCCGCCCCACTGGAAAACTGTTGCGGCTGTTCCCCGCGGGTGCCGCTGCACATTGCGCCGCGGTATTACGGCGACCAATGGGTGGCGATAGGCGACGCGGCGGTGGCGCGGCTGTATAAGGACGGCATCTATTCCAGCTTCGTTACCGCCGAAGCCGCGATGCGCACCGCGCTCGACCAGGGCATCGACGCCGAAGCATTCAAAGCCGGCTACGAGCCCGCCGCCCGGCGCATCGCAGCCGACAACCGTTACGGCGATATTCTCTTCGCCATCAGCACGGCGATTCTGCGCAATCCGCGCCTGACCGCCGCCTTCCTGTACAGCCTGCGCTTGGATGAAACCCGGCCGGAGGGGAAGAAGATTCTGGCCCGACTGATCTGGGGCATGCTCACCGGCGACGAATCCTACCGCCTCCTGTTCCGCATGAGTTTCCGCCCGCGCGAACTGGCGGAGCTCGGCCGCGAGATCATCCGCCGCGGCCGCTGGCTCATTCCGGATTAAGGGAGCCCACACCCGCATGCGCTCGCGCATCACCATCCTCGTTTTTTCGATCGTCTTCGCCCTGCTTACGCTAATCCCATACCTTGTCGCCTACGGCAGCGCCGGCGCATTCCGGTTTACGGGGTTTCTGTTCAATCCGTTCGACGCGGCTTCGTACCTGGCGAAGATGCGCCAGGGATACGACGGCCAATGGCTGTACCACCTGGCCTTCACCGGGGATCCCGGCCCGGGAGCGCTGCTGTTTGCCTGGTATTTGCTGCTGGGTCATCTGGCGTGGGTTTTTCGGCTGCCGCTGATCGTTGTCTGGCACATCGCGCGCCTGATGGGGGTGACGGTGTTTCTCGTCGTCGCCTGGGAATTCTTCGGGCACCTCAGACTAACGCCCCGCGCGCGAGCCATCGCTTGGGTCATCACCGCGCTCGGGTCGGGATTCGGATTTACCGCGATCGTCTCCGGCACGTTTACCAGCGACCTGTGGGTGGCCGAGTACATCCCCTTCCTGGGGATGATCACCAGCGCGCACTTCCCGCTCGTCACCGCCCTGCTCCTGCTGCTCCTGATGCGGATTGCGATGCCGTCTAGCAAGCCGGGCGCCGTTTCACTTCTGGTTACGGCCGTGATCGGGACGATGCTGGGGGCACTCCAGCCGTTTGCGATTCTGCCTGTAGGATTGGCCCTGGCAGTCTGGACTTTCTGGCGGCGCGCGGTGGACGGCCGCTTCCCGGAGGGAACCGTCGCGG
>JBEKDW010000251.1:0-3540 GCA_050014155.1 Anaerolineales bacterium | reverse complement strand
CCAGCAAATCGCTGGCAGTCCGTCACGTATGGTCCTCCTACCCGACGGCGAACCGTTCACCATATAATATCTCCATGCGCGTGGCGATGCTCTCCTACCATACTTGCCCGCTGGCGGCGCTGGGCGGCAAGGATACCGGCGGAATGAACGTATACGTCCGCGAATTGACGCGTTCGCTCGGAAAGGTCGGTATCCGCGTCGATGTATTCACCCGCTCGCAGGACGAACACGTCCCGCATGTGATCCACGATTTGGGAAATGGCAACCGAGTCATTCACATCCCGGCGGGGCCGGAGATTCCATTGCCACGCGACCAATGGTCGCGTTACATACCCGAATTCACCGAAGCGATCCAACGCTTCGCCGTCGAACAGGGGGTCTCCTACGATTTGATCCATAGTCATTACTGGCTTTCTGGGCTTGCCGGGTTGACACTGCAGCAGGTATGGAAAATCCCGCTGGTTCATATGTTCCACACGCTGGGCGAAATGAAAACGCGGCTGGGCGGGACCTGGGAGGATCCGCTGCGGCGGCAGGCGGAAGAATCCATCCTCAGCGGCGCAAACCGCATCATCGCCGCCACACCTGCCGAACGGATGCAATTGCAGATGCTCTACCAGGCGGATATCCGTAAAATCGTCGTCATTCCTCCCGGGGTGGACGTGGAGCTTTTTCATCCCGTTCCCGTTGCGGATGCGCGCGAGCGGATCGGGCTGGCCCGGGATGCGCAAATGATCTTATACGTGGGCCGGATCGAACGGTTGAAGGGCGTGGAAACCCTATTGCGCGCCGCGGCGCTTCTGCAAACACGCGGGTTGCTTGCGCCTTCTTGCCCGTGCGTGGCGGTCATCGGAGGCGATCCCGATCATCCGCAGGAAGAGATGCAATATCTCCAGGAACTGCGGGAGACCCTCCACGTTGAGAACGTCGTTTCTTTTTTAGGACGGCGGCCGCAAAACGAATTGCCGTACTATTATTCCGCGGCGCAAGCCGTGGTGATGCCGTCGCAATACGAATCCTTCGGCATGGTCGCACTGGAAGCCATGGCCTGCGGAACACCGGTTGTGGCGTCCGGGGTGGGGGGATTGCTGTATCTGGTGCGCGACGGGCGGACCGGATTCCACATTCCGGATTCCGACCCGGCCGCCTTGGCCGACCGGCTGCAGAGGCTGTTGACCGATCCGCATCTGCGCCACGAATTGGGCAGGCATGCGGCCAACGTGGCCCGCTCGTACTCCTGGGAACGAATCACCGACCAGGTGATGACGCTCTATGAAAGCGTGCTGGCGGGAATCCCGGAAACCGACAAAGTCCCGGATCATGCGCACTGAAAGCAAAGGTCAACTGAAGAACGAACCAGAGGATTGGTACAGGGTGCACCGCTCGGACAGATAAGACGCCAACTCCAATAATTTAATTTCCCTTTCCCGCTTGTGCAAAGACAACCGCAAATCCTTGGCGCGGTGCTGGTATTTATCCAATAAATCCTTCGCCACCAGCGGATCCGTCTTGACCCACCGGCTGATGTGGCGCATCAGGAAAGGCTGGTGTTCGCGGATGAATTCTGCCGCCGGCAGGTAGTTGCGCTGCAGGTCGGATCGCAGCGGGGTTTTGTGGAAGATTCTGCGCAGGTCGCCGTCCACATACCCTGTAGCCTGGCGGCGATAACGCCGGACGTTGGCCTTAAGGAAGTGGGCCAGTGTCATCGACATCCCGGAGATGGGTTCATCCTGCAGACTGGGATCATTTTCCAATTCCGGATCCGTCCGGCGCAACTCGCGCACCACCGAATCCACAAAATCTAATTTTTTCAACGCGCCCGGAAAGAGGCGATACTGCCGGCGCCAGTTCCTGCGCGAGGTGAACCACACACAGAAAGTCTCGGCGAAATCATCGTCGGGATGCTTCTGGGCGTAATGATCCCCGCTCGGATTGACATAATCACGGCTCCATGGATTAGCCCGTTCCACATATCGATTGGTGACCGGGTAGGTATGGAAAAAATGGCCGCGCACGTTGAACGTTTCGCGAAAATCCTTCCGCCGGTAGAGTTTATAGGCATAACAGAAGGCGTGACCGGTCTCGTGCCGGAGCGTCGCAAGAATTTCCTCCGGGCTGTACAACCACCTGCGGAACTCCTTATGCAGTTCGCGGATCAGCGGATTGGTGTCGTAGAAACCGACGGCGATGTTTGTGGTTCCTTCTACCGTTCCGTATCCGGTGGAAAGGTAGAAGTTCGGTTCGATGCGCTCCAATTTAACCCGCTTCAGATCTTCGCGCAGCAACCGGATGGCTTCGCCGGCCGGCCCATCCTCGACCGATACCGGCAGGCGGGAGAGCGGAGATAGAAGCAACTCCAGTTTTGTGGTTTTTGAGCCGAAAAGAAGGTGGCGCGATTGACGCACGGAAACACACCTGCAGGCAGAAATCCAGCGCGGCGGGGCTGTTCCGGCGCACCGGTCACGGAAATAAAGGCGCCCCCGGAGGGACTCGAACCCCCAACCTACTGATTCGAAGTCAGCCGCTCTATCCTTTGAGCTACGGGGGCTAAGCATTAACGCGGATTGTCAGGTTATGGGCTGCGGATTGCAATCCAATTCCCGGGCAACGGGAAAATTATAATCCTCAAGATGGGTAAGTCAATTATCCGGATGCTAAAACATAAATCAGATTTGATAATGGGATAATTAGGACCCTATTGGCGATATATTCTTGTCCGATTATTTAGTGATTGTGAAGTAGGTGTAATGATATTGAACCTTCCCATCCCGGATTCCCAGCGTGTCGTTTCCGTCTCGGACCGAACCCGCCGAGCTCGTTGCCGTCCAGGAAAAGTGGCGGGAATTTCCGCTGCCACTGTAACCGGTCACCTGAAATACCGCGCCAGGAAGGCAGTTGGTGAATAAATCCGAGTACCAGCCGATGATTGCATTGGCGCCAACGATGGTGCTCGCGCTGGTGACATGGGCGGCGTTATCCTGGTACAGCGCGATGATCCGGTTGGGATCGTGTGTATTCCACATGGTCGGAAGCCTCAGAACGATATCGGCCGTGGGTGCGGCGGGCCATGGGAAGTTGGCTACCGCGTTCCATAGATCCAGGTATGAGGGTTGGGTGGAATAATCCCAGGAAAAAAACTGAACCGCGGTCATGTTCAGTTCCAGGGCTTTCTGCATGAAAGCGGTCAGTTCGGATGCGGCCGGGCGCCATCCGGCGTTGGAATATGCGGGGCCGGTCGGGATGATCGGTCGGATCGGGGAAAACTTCTGAAATTGGTCGTAACACAGCTTCAACTGATCCGCCCCGTTGTGAGATTGTTCCCAATAGACTTGCGGGCAGTTGTAGTCGGAATATTCGAGGAAGACGCTCCAGGGGAATGCGGTATGGTAGGCGGGGAACCGGTAGGAGGAAATTGCGATAGGGAAGCCGCCCAACCCGGCGCGCAATTGCTGGCAGAATGTCT
The DNA here is from genome assembly GCA_050014155.1 of Anaerolineales bacterium. Classification (GTDB taxonomy): domain Bacteria; phylum Chloroflexota; class Anaerolineae; order Anaerolineales; family RBG-16-64-43; genus FEN-1073. Next base: position 77 of record JBEKDW010000251.1, on the reverse strand, counting down.
TTGCAACGGCGGCCCGGCCCGAATATTGGTATTCCGCTTCCGCATCGATGACGTATCCGTCCAGCTGCAGGGCGGAC
>JBEKDW010000250.1:0-3541 GCA_050014155.1 Anaerolineales bacterium | reverse complement strand
TGCGCCGTCAGTTCCTCGGCTTCCTGCGCCGAACCGACCCGGCCATACAGGTAGCGATACACGGATTGCACATACCGGTCGTATAGCGCCGCGAACGCCTCCGGATTCCGGCGCGCCGCGAGGATCAGGGCGGCATCATCCTGCGCCGCGGGTCCGTCCGGTTCGGCCGGCTGGGATTTTGGCATTCTGATCGCATCCTCCGGGTGATGTACGGGATCAGTCTTCATTATCTATGAATAGTATCGGGCGATCAGGCAAAAGGGGACAAATGGATAGAGGAATTCTACTGAAAGTGGGAGAATGAAGAAGTACACGGATTTCACCGATAAAGTGCCGAAGTCACCGATTAAGATATGGAAATCATTTACATTGGAAATAATTTTTTATCCTTCCGTGTATTCGGTTCCTTCGGTGTTTTCCGTGTACCCCAATCCAACACGAAATACATACCCTCACTTGTTTAATTCCTCATCGATCGCTTGTTGGAAGGCCTCGTACGGCTGCAGACCGGAAATCAATTTTTCGTTGATGAAAAAGGCCGGCACCCCGTCAACGCCTTTGCGAGTACCGTCCTGCAAATCCAGCGTGATTTCCTTGGTATAGCGGCCGCTTTTCAGGCAACTATTAAAAGAAGAAAGGTTCAGCCCGACTTCCTGGGCATAGGTCGAATACATTGCGCTGCCCAGTCCGCGCGGGTCGCCGTAGAGCAATTTGAAGTAATCCCAATAGCGCCCCTGCTCGCCGGCGCAGTTCGCGGCCACCGCCGCTGGATTTGCGTCGGGGTGGATCGAGATAAGTGGAAAATCGCGGAAGACAAAGCGGATCTTGTTTCCGTAATTCGCCTGAAGTTTTTCATATACCGTCGAATACCATTGCCGGCAATACGGGCATTGAAAATCGCCGAATTCGACCATGGTGACTTTGGCGTCCGCCGGCCCCCAGGATGGATCGTCCTTGCTGCTGGCGTCCAATTCAGAGTTGGATGCGGAACCTCCACCGATGGAAACCAAATCCCGCACGGTGTACCCGAGTGCGATCCCGGATCCGAGCAGGATCAGACCCAGGACGATCTGCCGGATCGGCCAGGAACGCGGGGAAGCGTTCGAAGGGAGATTGATATTATTCTTCATTTGCGGGATTGTATCACGCCGTAAAGCGCCTATTCGATCGGAATTCCGACTCGAGGCTCGGGTATAATCCCCGGAATGACCGCATCCGGAGATTGGAAACAGGCGCTCTCTCGCACCCGCCGCGCGGCTTTCGGCCGCGTGGCTTCGCTCCTCGGAGCGACGGATATCACTCCCGCCGCCTGGGAGGAAATGGAATCGCTTTTATTGCAGGCGGATCTGGGCCCGCGGTTGACTCAGGAAACGATCACTTTTCTCCAACGCAAGGTAAAGGAACAGGGTTTGTTGCAGCGGGCTGAATTGGATCGGGCCCTGCGCGAATTCCTTGGCTCTTTTTTGGAATCCCCCGTCGCAGTTGAATTCACCGCCAAACCCACGATCCTGTTGATCGTGGGAGTGAACGGTTCCGGCAAGACCACCAGCATCGCCAAGCTGGCGGACCGTTATCAGCGCGAGGGCAATCGCGTGCTGCTGGCCGCGGCGGATACCTACCGGGCCGCGGCCTCCGAACAACTCGAGGTCTGGGCTCAGCGGCTCGATCTGGAAGTGATCACCGGCGCCCCCGGTTCTGATCCGGGCGCGGTGGCATTCGACGCCGCCCAGGCCGCGATCTCCCGCAAGGTCGATCTGCTTATCGTGGATACGGCCGGGAGGCTGCACACGCGCTTCAATCTGATGGAGGAGCTGAAGAAGGTCCGCCGCGTGCTGGGCAAGGTCGTTCCCGGCGCGCCGCATCACACCTGGCTGGTGCTGGACGCCACCACCGGCCAGAACGCGCTGGTCCAGGCGGCGGGATTCCGCGAGGCGGTCGCAGCCGACGGCGTGATCCTGGCCAAGCTCGACGGCTCCGCCAAGGGCGGGATCGTCTTCCGCATCCGGTCGGAGCTCGGGCTGCCGGTTCTATTCGTGGGATTGGGCGAGCGGCAGGAGGATCTGGCGCCGTTCGATCCGCAAGCGTTTTTAGACGGGTTGTTGGAACCGCTGACCCCTCCCAAACCCTCCCCATAATGGAGAGCCTGCCCCGGCGTGCAGCACTTCTGACTTTCGATGACGGGTACAAGTCGATGCTTGATGCAGCCTCCCGGTGCTTGGGTGAATTTGGTTATCCCTCAGTCGCTTTCATTCCTACGCATTTTGTAGGGGGATACAACGAGTGGGATAGCGGAAGGGAGCCAAGAGAAGAAATCTGCAACTGGGATGACCTGCGTGAACTTGACCGCCGTCGTTTCTCCATCCAGTCCCACGGAGTCCGGCACGAATCCTTTTCAAATCTTGCTCAACAAAAGCAGGAGGAAGAGTTGTGCCAGTCCAAAAGCATCATCGAGGCTAAACTAGGGAAACCGGTCGAAGTCTTCGCATACCCTTATGGCCACGTGGGCACAGATAAGACCGCGCTGAGCGAACTGCTGAAGCGAAATGGATATCGAGCTGCTTGTCTCTGGTCCGGCGGCATCAGTAAGCCCCCGCTTGACAATCGCTATTTTCTGGCGAGAGTGGGAATGCTCCGCAACTCCGATTTGCCCACATTGCTGGGTCCCTAAGCGGGTAGCCACGCAATGCAGTTCTGACCGTGGGTCCTCCCCTTGATGGCGAAGGCATAGCCTGCGGGAATAGTCGAATCCCGTGCGGAAGGGGCTGGTGAAGCGGCCGGAAGACTGGCGGTGGTCGAGTTTCAACAATTTTGCTTTGGACAAGGCCACGATAGCGGCGTGCCCCATCCCGACTGAGGACGTGCGGTTGCCGCGGGGGTACCGGGCATGAGAAAAGCCCGCGGTCAGGACGGCACTGACCGTCGCCACGCGCTACATGCTGCTACATGTTAAGGTCGGCAAACCCGGGGGCGCCCAAAGAAATGGCGGTGTTACTGCCGAGAAGGCGCAAGAATTGGAACGCATCGTCCGCGTTGGCGTCAGATCGAATTCTGTTTTGGAGTTGTTGAATATCACCCCCGTCGCATATTACCAACCCGAATTCGGCTGCTGCTCCACGGTCTAGCCCGGTGGTTTCATTTCTGACGAAGACGACGGGCAGAACAGCCGCCGCTTCCAAGCCCAGGTGCTTTTTGAACGCCTCAGATCGCTTTGCAAAATCCGAAAGCTTTTCCGCAGGGTTCTTGAGCGTACACTCGCCGTAAACAACCCGCTCTTTCCCACGAGCTTCGCGCGAGTATGCCACAAGGTCAGGCAAGGCATCCTTCGCGCCTTTTCCAAACCAAAGAACGACATAGCCCGCTAAAGCCAAGAGGCGTGCCACTCCAAGCTCAAAGGGATTGGCGTTTTTCAGATCGTTTTCCTTGAATAGAAAATCTGTCAGCTTGCTTTGGCTCGGGTCAAAGAACTCGCAGATACGAAGCAACGTGTTTTCCCAGTCGACGCGACAGGAAAGCCTGTCCGCACTTTAATCCTTTACAGCCC
>JBEKDW010000249.1:0-3573 GCA_050014155.1 Anaerolineales bacterium | reverse complement strand
TGATTCGGATAAGGTGGTATTCGATCTGACGGCGCATGAAGCCCTTCAAGCTTCCCTTTTGGGAGTGTTTGATTCCCAGATCGCCGGCGGGAAACGCTACGATCTTGCCAGTTTGGGCCGCCGGCGCGCCAATGCGACGTATTTTGAATCCCATGGTGTGGATATATCCACCGGCATGTCGTATGCGATGGATCTGACCCCGCTGCTTCAGAATGATGAGGCGGATCCGGCCGGGTTTGTTTCGAATCACATACGGAATTTTTCTAAGGACGTGGAGGATCGACTGGCGCGTTTGGCCTGAACCGGGGAAGAGAAGAATTAATATTTCAGCGGTGCAATTTTATTTTGGCAAATGAAAGAGCGGGTGGATTCTTTTACGGGAGTTATCCTCTCCCTGAAGGCCTCGGAATAGAAAAAAACCGTCACTTATAAATCTATCAGGCTGCGAAAAAAGTCGGACTTTGTCATTGCGAGGAGCGAAGCGACGAAGCAATCTGGTGTTTCTGACGCGAAAACCAGATTGCTTCGCTCCCTTCGGTCGCTCGCAATGACATCTTTCTTGTTTTACGCAACCTACTATGGCATCAACGGATAATTCCGCAGCCGCGAATTCGCCGATCGGCTACTCCACAATCGAAGAGCATGCGATCGCCATAATCCGCCGGCTCATCGCGGCGAGTTTTTATCCCGCTCTCGCGGGATGAGGAATACCCAGCCGCTTGCGGCCCGGGAATTTGGAGGTTGCGTTCCTTGATGCCGCGCCGTGGTTTATTTTGCGGTGAACCGCGCGATGGCCGCCTGTTTTTCCGCCTGAGCGAGCAGCTTTTTCATCCGCTCGGCCGGTGCTCCCGGGCTGTTCGTCTCCAGATCGGCAACGGCGGCTTTCAGCGAGGCGACGAAATTGTCGTTGACCTCGCCCGCATGATCGGCCAGCATCCGCTCCGCCTGCTCGTCGGTTTCCTGGCCGAGCAGATCGCGGATCAACCGCAGTTCGGGGGGAAGCGATTGTTCGAGGGCGGCAAGGATTTTCGCCTTTACCTCTTCCAGCCGCTGGATGGCGGCTTCCTGCTTGTTGCGGCGGGCGCTTTCCAGGTTGGCTTCCAGCACGGCGAAGAACACATCGTTGCATTCCGGCAGGTATTCCTCGATCGCATGGTCTAGATCCGGCGCCTGCAGGATGCTTTGCAGCACGCCGACGGTTAAATTCATTTCCGATTGCACGGCCTGTTGGATCCTCTGGATCTCCACCAGGGCGCGGTCGCGGATGGAGCCCAGCCGTTCGCGCTCGGAGCCGGCGGCGTGTTCGACCCGTTCCGTCAGCTTCTGGAAAAATCCGTAGTCCATGAGCTGCCAGGCCAGCGCTGACAGCGCGGTGACCCGGTCGAGGGACGGCGCGGAGGCGATGAGGGTTATCAGCGCGTCGAGGTTGAACTTGTTTCCCAGCGCCTCCAGATCCCGCGCGGCGATCTCCATTTCCTCTTTTTGAGCCTGGGAGCGCTTGCCGGCCGTGGAATACTCATAGACGGCATCGCGGGCGCGGGCGGCCTTTTCGGCAAACGCCGCATCCTCCTGGGCCGACGCCGAGCGGACGATGGCGTTCAGAAGGGCCAGCACGTCCGCGTCGATCCGGTGGTCCTGCTCGGCAATGAGCACGGGGCGGGCGGCTGCGTCGGCGTCGATGAGCTCCCTGGCCAATTTCGATTTCGCGCGCTGCTCCTCGAGCATCTCCCGCGTGATCCCGTCCGCTTCCAGGACCCGTTCCATCAAACCCTGGTGGGTCAACGCCGCCTGGGGACGGAGGAGATACCCTTTGCGATTCTCGGCGGGCAGCGAGCTAACCACCTGTTGGATCAGTCCGCCGAGCATCTTTTCCTGTTCGATGGGATTGAGGCGCAATTCGGCGGGAACGAACGTAATCAAAAGTTCCTTGACCGGATCGTGATATACCAGCGGCGTCGCCAGGGCGCCCTGAAAGCCGCAGCTCGGGCATTGGAAGAAATTCAACCTGCCCTGCAGAAGCCGGGTTTTGGATCCGGGATCACGGGCGACGTCGATCACCTGTTCGATAATGGCGGGTTGCGGGCTTCCGCACGAGGGACATTTGATAGTGGTTTGAATGGGAGGCATGAAATCCTTTCCGGCGCGTGTTATTCAATGCGATCGTTCAAACGGTTGGAACGACAATTTTACCCGTTCGGGATATTCTCTTCAACCCGTCAGCAGGGAAGCGAGAAAGAAACCCGCGTTCCTTCGCCGGGCGATGATTCGACCCAGATCCTGCCGCCGTGCGCTTCCACCACGGCTTTGGCCAGATACAGGCCCAAGCCCGCGCCCTTAGTCCGTTTGGCGGCGGAGGGCCCGCGATAGAATCGTTCGAACACGTGCGGCGCATCTCCCTCGTCGATGCCGTATCCCCGGTCGGCGACCGTGACCGTAACCTGGTCGGTTGCTGCCCGGCCGAGAATTTCCACAGGCGTCCCGGCGGGCGAGTATTTGACCGCATTGGATATCAGATTGGAAATCACCTGGCCGATCCGTTCCTCATCCGCGGATATTTCCGGGAACTCCGCTGGAAAATTCGCCGTGATGACACGATCCGGAAATTGGCGTCCGAGCCGCTCGGCAATCCTTCCAGCCAGCTTCGGCAGATCAACTTCGCAAAGGTTCGGGGTCAATCCTCCGGCCTGAAGGCGCGAGGCGTCGAGCAGGTCATCGATCAGGGAAGTCAACCGGTCGGCTTCCTCCTCGATCACCGTCAGGGAATCCTTCACCACCGACGGATCCCATTGGGCGTCCTCGCGGCGCAGGGTGCCGGCGTATCCCTTGATCAAAGCCACCGGAGTTTTTAACTCGTGGCTGATGATGGAAATGAAGGTGTCCTTCAACTCGTCGGCTTCCCGGAAGCGCGTCAGATCGCGCATTCCCAGAACGATATTGAGCAGGGTGTGGTCCTGCGCGATCACCGCCGCATAGGTGATGCCGACGCTGAGCGGGCCGCCGGTTTTGCGCACCAGATCGGCCTGAAGATAGAACGTGGCCTGATCCGCGAGCGGCCATCCGCCGGCTTCGGCCTGCGCGAGGGTCCGTCCGGTCTGGATCGCAGTGAACCGGAGGATATCGTCGTGCAGTGCGCCCAACGCTTTTTCGGAAGGAATCCCCGTCAGATTGGCCATGGCGCGGTTGAACCGCTGAATGCGGTTGTCCGGTCCGAGGATGACGATGCCCTCGGCGGAAGATTCCAGGATCGCGTCCAGCCGCTGTTTCTCCTCGCGAACCTGGGCAAACCAGCGCGCGTTGGAGACGGCGATGGCCGCGTGGTCGGTGAAGGATTGCAGCAGCGTGCGTTCGTCCTGGCTGAAGCGCGCGCGCCCGGCCCGGAAGATATACACGACCCCGACAACCGAACCGCGGGTGACCATCGGTAAACCAAGGCTTGAGAGCATCCCCAAGGAGACGGTTTGGGTGATTAGCTGGAGCCGCCGGTCGACCTCGGGGAGGATGAAACTGTCCGCATCTTCCTGGCCGGTCAAATCGCGCAAGATCGGTTCGAGCGCCTGCAGAAAGGCCGGGGCA
>JBEKDW010000248.1:0-3574 GCA_050014155.1 Anaerolineales bacterium | reverse complement strand
ATCTGGAAAAGGCTATTGAGGGTACGGAGATCCTTTCCGCAATTAACTCGCCGTCCGATGGTGTGCGCGTGGCAATGATCATCTCCGACGGCGCCCCCGTTGAACTGATGGAATTCCGAGCCCGGCGTGAATAATTTAGACTGCCGATGAAAATATTCCGGCCATCCTGGAAGTGGCTTGCTTTCCTGCTTGCCGGAGTGCTCTTGGCCGGCCTGCCTTGGATCTACATCCGCTGGAAGACCCAGGCGCGGGTGTATCATTCCGCGCCCGACTCCCTTTCCGCGCCGGTGGCAATCGTCTTTGGCGCCGGGCTATACGGCAACGGCACGCCGATGCCCGTCCTGGCCGACCGCGTCGCAACCGCAGTCGATCTTTACCAACGCGGCATTGTCGAAAAACTGCTCCTCAGCGGCGACAACCGCTTCCCGGAGTACAACGAACCGGAAGCGATGCGGCGCCTGGCCGTTCAATTAGGAGTACCTGATTCGGCGCTCGTCCTGGATTACGCCGGGCGTAGAACGTACGACACCTGCTACCGCGCCCGTTTCGTTTTCGGGGTGAAGAAGGCGATCCTGGTCTCGCAGGATTTTCATTTGCCGCGGGCGGTATACCTTTGCGATCAGATGGGGATAGAATCCATCGGCGTGGACGCCGACCGGCGCACCTATCGGATGTCCTCGCTCGTCCAATGGAACTTGCGCGAAGGGGCGGCCAGCTTCTTCGCGATCCTGGAGACGCAGATCACCCACCCCCAGCCGCTCCTGGGACCGATGGAACCGATGGAATAATCCCTTTCATCCCCTTGAATTGTCCCATTCTTCCGGAATAATCCGGATGAGGGGATCGGAGAGACTCGATGAAAAGAGAAGAAGCCCTCGCGATTATCCATGAATTCATCAAGAACTATAAACTGATCCGGCACATGCTCGCCGTCGAGGCCGCGATGCGTTTCTATGCCAGAAAATACGGGGAAGATGAGGAACTGTGGGGCGTCGTCGGGTTGCTGCACGATTTCGACTGGGAGATCCACCCGGACCTGGAGCGTCATCCGCAGGCGGGGGCTGCGATCCTACGGCAGCGCGGCGTGCCGGAGGAAATCATCCGCGCGGTCCTGTCACACGCAGACCATACCGGGGTGCCACGCGAAAGCCGGATGGAAAAAGCGCTGTTCGCCTGCGACGAACTCACCGGGCTGATTACCGCCGTCGCGTTGGTTCGTCCATCGCGGTCGCTGGCCGACCTGACCGCGTCGTCGGTCAAGAAAAAGTGGAAGGATAGAGCGTTCGCCGCGGGCGCCAAGCGCGAGGAAATCGAGAGCGGCGCGCAGGAACTCGGCGTGGACCTATGGGAACATGTGGATAACGTCATCCTTGCCATGCGGCCGATTGCTGCCGATCTTGGGCTTCAGGGAAACGCGTAAAACCGCAATCCTTCGCCTCCACTACAGAAAAATGAAACCGGCAATAAAAAAACGTTTTATCCGATCCTACGGCAAACACCGGTCGAGAAATTACCCTGTGTTGATCTTCTTCACCCAACTTCCACCATGGCGCGCGCCGGGGCGCCGTCCGAACCCCTGAGTTTGAGCGGCAGGCAATAGAAGCGGCAAGCGCCGGGAGGAACAACCTCCAACGCCAACCCTTCGACGAAAATTATCCCCGCCGCCAACAACAGCTTGTGCACGGGCCCGGTTTGGTCCCGGCAGGCCACCGAGAGGTAATCGTTCCCCACCAACCGGATTCCCCTCTCCAGAATCCACTTCGCCCCGCTCTCCGTCAAGCCGGCATAATCCTCTCGGAAGACGGTCTCGCTCGTAATGGTTTTCGAATTGACGGTTTTAAGCAGCAGGCGTGTCGTTCCCTCCGGAATCCCGGCTGTTTTAAGTTCTTCGGCTCCGATGCGCCGGACTTCGGCGAACTCGGACACCCAGGCCGGACCCGCTAGAACTTCTAATGGCAGCTGCTCGATGGTTTTTCCGCCTGGGATGAAGTGAAACGGCGCGTCCACATGTGTGCCGGTATGTACTCCGCACGCGATCCGGGACAAGTTCGCGTGCGCCCCCTCCTCCATTCGCTGGACACGGTGCAGGTCCACACTCTCATCGCCCGGCCAGACCATCATGCCGGAGTAAATCTCCAACGAAACGTCGATCATCCTTCCCATTTTTCCTCCTTTGGTCCATCCGAGCCCGAAGGATATTATATTGTTTCCCGCCCGAAGGTGGGAATTGACCTCTTCCCCAATTCCAAAAAGTTGCTATAATCGAAAGCATTCCACGATGACCCGTGGCAAAGCCCGAACTCATGGAGTGGGGCTTTTCTCTTGCCCGGGTCAAATCGCAACAATGAGGACATGATGAACAACGAAAAAACGATAGACGAACCTCCTGGTTCACAACTCTCGCTCCCCATTACCCCGGCCGCCCCACGCCGGATCAGCCCCCCGTTGAAAGTCGCCGTGCTGGCCAACTTAAAAAAGAACGTTCCCCTGCGGCCGGATGCTCCTCCCGACGACGCAGTGGAATATGACCGCGAAGAGACGGTGGAAGCGATCCTTGAATCACTCCGCCTGGTCGGCCACAAGCCGTTCTTCCTCGAAGCCGACGTAACCCTGCTGGACACGATTCGAAAAACAAAACCGGAATTCTGCTTCAACATCTCCGAGGGACTGCGCGGAGACGCGCGCGAATCGCACGTCCCGGCCATTCTGGAAATGCTCGGCGTGCCATACAGCGGGTCGAAGGTGTTGGCCAACGCCATCTCTCTCGAAAAAGTGATTGCCAAGCGCATCTGGCGCGACCGCGGCCTGCCCACCGTGCCGTTCCAGCTTTTTCACGATCCAGAAGCGCCGCTGCGCTCCTCGTTGCGGTTTCCGCTGTTTGTAAAACCCGTCCGCGAAGGATCCGGCAAGGGCGTATCCCCGACTTCCATCGTGCAAAACGAAGCGGACATGCGCCGCGAGGCACGCCGGATCGTGCAGGACTATCACCAGCCCGCCTTGGTGGAAAGCTTCCTCCCCGGCCGGGAATTCACCGTCGGGATCATCGGCAATCCGCCCTCAGGGCGCCGGCGAGCCAACCCGGATCTGTATTCCTCCGACGGCTTTCACTACTTCCCAGTTCTGGAAATCGACCCGAACGTGGGCGCAGGCCAGGGAGTGTACGGCTCGGAGGCCAAATTGATCGTGCCCGGCGCGGAAGGGTCGCCGGTCTATACCTGCCCGGCGTCGATCTCCTGCAACCTCAAGAAAGAAATGTACCGCCTGACCAAGTCCGCCGCGATCGCCATTGGAGCCGATGATTGCGGCCGCGTCGACCTCCGGCTCGATTCCGAAGGCCACCCGTATCTGTTGGAGATCAACACACTGCCCGGAGTAAATCCCGATGTGTCCGATCTGTGCATCATGGCCAAGGCGGAAGGGATGCAATACTCGATACTCATCAACGAGATTCTCAACCTGGCCTACGACCGTTACGGACTGCCGCTCGAAGAGAAAATACCGATTATGGCGATGGCTGTGGCCTGATTCATCCTTCCGACACTAGATTTGCAGCATTCCCGCCGGGCGATCCATC
>JBEKDW010000247.1:0-3623 GCA_050014155.1 Anaerolineales bacterium | reverse complement strand
CGTGTTTTTGGATTCCAGGGGGAATTGGAATTCCGAGAAGAAAGATTTAATCGCCTGGCTTATTCTCATAACATTTTCCTCTATCATTACGTAAGATAATATACATTAGCTTACTTGATTATATCAGATGATCCAATGTATTTCAAGGCCGCACGGGCTAGCATCTCCGACCGCCCCACCGGATCTCTGAGAAGATTTTTTCGTGCATTTAGAGAAAAAAAACAAATATCAATAATAAAGGATGAAGAATTTTTCCAGGCAAATTCATACCGATAAACGTGCCCTATTTTGGTAAATGCCCCTGCTGAAGATATAAGCCCACCGCATATGCCAATCTTCTCCAGCTGGATGCCGATGGGAAACCTACTTCCAATGGGGGAATTCCGTTCCCTACTATTATCGTTTTATGGGGTTCCGTCAATTCCACCAAGGCGTAATACCGGATGGTTTTTCGGAGGTATAACCCTTCCAGGATGCGGAAGCTCGTCTCGGTGTCGTAAGCCGTCGTTACCAGGGCGGTAATGGCTTCCCGCCGTTCCGGGATGGAAGGAATACCCAGTAAACCGGTTGCGGAGGTGGATAGATCGATTGGCTCTTGAATGGCCAGCCAACCCGTGCCGGAGAATTGCATCTTAAGATTCTCAAACGACATGCCGGCCACGGGATAGCAATGCATTGTGCCGATGGTCAAGGCGTAATATGGTTCCTCCAATTCGAAGGTAAAGACATCCGGATATCCGGAACCGGCGGCGATACGCCCTGCGGGTGTCAACTCAAACGGCCAGGAATCCGTAGCGGGCCGTGTGCCTCCATTGCTTTCAATCCCGAATTCCATGAGGAGGTATTCGTTCAGCTTTTGTTTGACGGTTGAGATATCCTCTCCCATTTCTTCTCCTTGATAGGTTCCGCGTTGAAAACTGAAACCGGCTATCCCATCCCTGTGCATATGTATTATACAGAGGGTTGAAAAAACCATATAGGGGGTGGCTGCGGCGTCCGTCGGCAGGCGACCGGTCTCTTCGTGCATTTTAATGGCTGCGGCTTGTCCTTTCCGGACATCCGTAGAAGGGTAATTTCTTTCCAGTTTTTCCTCGGACGGCTTGGAGAATCGCCCAACCCGCTGTACAATGCACGATCGGATCGGCTGACGGAGGTCCAATTTACTTTCCGGAGGAGTTCGAAGATGGCGTCCAAGTTGCGAATCGGAATTTTAACGGGAGGCGGAGACGTTCCCGGTCTGAATGTGGCGATCCGGGCGGTGGTCAATCGCGCCCAGGAGAATAATATCGAGGTAGTCGCGTTGCGCCGCGGCTGGATGAGCGTCCTGCGGATCAACCCTGAGGATCCCGAATCGATTGCTAAATATTCTTTTACCCTGACTCCGGAAACCGTGCGCACCATCGATCGAACCGGCGGGACGTTTCTCCACACCTCACGCACCAATCCTTCCAACGTCAAACCGGCCGACGTCCCCGAGCATGTCCGCGCCGAGGACCGGGTGAATACAGACAAAGGAACGGTCGACTGCACCAAGCATGTCCTCCGGGTGCTGGATACGCTCGGACTGGAATCGATCATCCCCATCGGCGGCGACGATACGCTGTCCTTCGCCAGCCGGCTGCACCAGGAAGGGTTCCGCACCGTAGCCATTCCCAAGACGATGGATAATGACGTATTTGGAACCGATTATTGCATCGGGTTTTCCACGGCTGTCACTCGTTCCGTCGACGCCATCACCAACTTCCGGACTTCCGTCGGCTCCCATGAACGCCTAGGTGTGGTCGAACTTTTCGGCCGCAATTCGGGGGAAACCTCGCTATTTGCCGCGTACCTGTCCAACGTCGACCGGGCGGTCATATCGGAAATCCCCTTCGACCTGGACAAGCTGTGCAAGTTCCTGGTGGCCGACCGGAATGCATCCCCCTCCCATTACGCCATCATGACTATCTCCGAAGGGGCGCATGAGGCCGGCGGCGACATCCATCAGCGCGGGGAAGCCGACGATTATGGGCATCAGAAGCTCGGCGGCATAGGACATTACACCGCGGAGGAAATCAAGCGCCGGACCGGGGTGAACATCATGTACCAGCAACTCGGGTACATCATGCGCTCCGGCGCGCCGGACGCGTTGGACCGCATGGTGGCCAGTTCGTTCGGGAATCTAGCGCTAGATCAGGTGGCCCTGGGCCACACCGGCCGGATGGTCGCGCTGCAACAGGGAATCTACACTACCGTCTCGCTGGATATGATCATCCAGGGCAAGAAGCGCGTCGACGTCAGCGAGATGTATGATAAAGACAATTACCGCCCGCGGATTCGGGACATGCTGGGCAAACCGATGTTCCTGTATTAATTCCGGATCCTCAACCCGCCCCCGCCCTGGCGATGCCGGCGGCGGGTTTGGACATGGAGAGTGGACCATGAACCGAATCGAAGAGATCCTCAGCTGGTATACCTCCGAAAATCCCGGCGTGCGCGCCAATCTCTACCGCATTCTTTGCCACGGGAAACTGGCCGGAACCGGGCGTATGTTAATGCTCCCGGCCGATCAGGGCATCGAACACGGGCCGGGCCGGTCGTTCGTGCACAATCCGGCGGCTTACGATCCGCGCTATCATGTCGAACTCGCGATCGAGGCGGGATGCAATGCCTATGTTGCCCCGCTCGGCTTCCTCGAAGCCGTCGCGTCCGACTACGCTGGCCGGATTCCGTTTGTATTGAAATTGAACGGCCGTGATCAGCTCCACGTGGATCCGGATCCGATGCTCGCGCAGTTCGCCACCGTCGAAGACGCCCTTCGGCTGGGTTGCTCGGCGGTCGGGTATTGCATCTATCCCGGCACCAACAACCGCCGGCTCCTGTATGAATCACTGCGGGAAGTGGTGCGTGAATCCAAACGCGTAGGGCTTCCGATCATCGTCTGGTCGTATCCGCGCGGAGCCAACATCCCCAAGGAAGCCGAGACGGCCATCGATCTCACCACCTATGCCGCTCACCTCGCCGCGCAAATGGGCGCGCATATCATCTACCTGAAATTGCCCACCGAACGCATCGAAAACGAGGATACCCGCATTTTGTATGAGAAGCACGGTGTTCCTCTGCTGACGCTCGAAGACCGGATCCGGCATGTACTGCAAGGGACCTTCGCCGGCCGGCGCCTGGTATTATTTTCCGGCGGGCCGCGAGGAGATGTGGATATTCTTCTGAACGAAGCGGTGGCCATTCGCAACGCCGGCGCCGCCGGACAGATGATCGGCCGGAATGCCTTCCAAAGGACGCGGGAGGAAGCGCTGGACCTGTTTGAACAGCTGGTGCGTGTTTATCGCGGGGCGGACTAGCTCATTCATCCGCCGGAATTCCGCTCAACCCGACCGCAAGGGACGGGTTGGGTTTATCCGCACCCGGAAACTGGGGTAACTGGAATCGTTGGTCGCCGATCATTTCGTACGTTCCCCCCGGGAATAAATCCATCCCCAGCCAGCGGACGAACATTTTCCGCATTCCACCGCAGGATTGACACGCCGATCCTGGGTCGTATAATCCGCGTCCGTCCCCGGAACCGGGTTGATCTTGGCTGACCTCCGGCCGATGTGGGATCCCACCACTCTTTCTGGACGATTCCG
>JBEKDW010000246.1:0-3745 GCA_050014155.1 Anaerolineales bacterium | reverse complement strand
CACGGCTGCTCACAACACCGTCTTCCTGGATGGCCAAAGTCAGGCGATCCTGGCCCGGCGCAATGAGGTTTGGGCCCCGTACCGCGCCCGGCCTCATTTTTTCGGTTCCGTTCCGGAAGGCGAGGTGATGATCGGCAGCCACGACGGATACCAACGCCTTTCCTCTCCTCTCGGGCACCTTCGGGCCATCGTGGCCATGCGCCGGAAATACTGGGTCGTTTTGGACTGCCTGCAAGGAAGCGGCCGACACAGAGCGGAACAAAGATTCCACGTCAGCCCCGGAGCGTCCGTATCGTGGGAAGTCCCGGGCCACATCGTGCGCATTACTCACGGGGAGGCAAACCTGCTCGTGATTCCCTTCTCGTTTTCGGGTTCGCGAGTCGAGAGTCCTTCGCCGCAGATGCAGATCGAAAAGGGGCTGGCCGAAATGGAATGCGGTCGCCCTCAGGAGATCCCCGTCCTTAATCATCTCTACGATGGCCCCTTTCCGTTTTGGCTGGGGGTCCTGTTGCTCCCTGGGAGGGGGCCAGTGGCCGCCCGGCCGAGGACTGTGGAGGAGGGGAATCGTTTGCAGGCCGTGGAAGTGTCTGGCGAAGGGTTCGAAGACACGGTTTATTTTCGGCTGGGGCCTGAGGTCAAAGACCCCACGGCTAGAGCGCACCGGTCTGGGCAGGACCCGCGAGACCACGGCCAGGTGCGACATCTCATGCGTATAGATGTGGGACAGCTCCTCAACCAGAATTTCATCGCCGTCATGGGTCTGGAGCTTGATGCAGATGCTGTTGCCCATCGTGCCCGAGGGCACGAACAGCGCGGCTTCCTTGCCCAGCATTCGGGCGGCCAGGGCTTCCAGCTTCTTACAATTGGCGCACCCGGAGCCAAGAACTTTTACGGTCAGCATGATCGCTTTCTCCTTTTCATGGATCGAGTTACCTCATGCCAGGCGGCGGACATTGAGCCAGACCGGCGAATGTCAAATGACCAGATTGAACAGGTAACCGGTGAGGATGATCGCCATGGCGATGACGCCGACGAACACCACGATCAGCTGCGGTTTGAGCACGCGGCGCAGGATGATCAACTCCGGCAGGCTCAACCCAACCACCGACATCATGAAAGCCAACACCGTGCCGAGCGACGCGCCTTTTTCCATCAGGGCGCTGACAATCGGGATCACACCCGCTGCGTTGGAATAGAGCGGGATGCCGAGCAGCACGGCTGCCGGTACGGACCACCAAGCTTGCTTACCCATGATGCTGGAGAGGGCGCTTACGGGCACGTAACCGTGGATCCCCGCCCCGACGGCGATGCCGATCACTACGTACAGCCAGACCTTGGCGACGATTTCTTTGACCGACTCCCACGAACGCCGAATGCGAATCGGCAAGTCGAGCTTCTCACCTTCGGCACCTCCCTGCTGTTGAAGCTGCCAGACAAAGTCTTCCACGTAGCGTTCCATCTTCAGCCGCCCGATCACCATCCCGGCCAGGATGGCGATGACCAGCCCGGAGGCAATATACAACCCCGCCACCTTCCAGCCAAACAATCCAAAAAGCATCACCACCGCAACTTCGTTGATGGTCGGGGCGGCGATCAGAAAGGAGAAGGTTACCCCAAGTGGAATTCCGGATTCGACGAAGCCGATGAAAAGAGGGACGGCCGAGCACGAACAGAACGGCGTGACAATTCCCAGCATTGCCGCGAGGACATTACCGATACCTTCGCGCTTCCCACCCAGCAGGGCGCGGGTCCGCTCCGCGCTGAAGAAAGTGCGCAGGAATGAGATCAGGAAAATCATGCCGCCCAAGAGCAGGATGATTTTAGGGACATCGTACAGGAAGAATGCGATGGATTGGCCGAGCGGAGAGTTCCGCGGCAGGGAGAGCGCGGAGAAGGTCAGCCAATCCGTCAGCGGCTGGATCAGAGAGTAAGCCGCCAGCCAGGCCAGCGCCGCCGCACCGATCAGAAGATAGATCCGCGCCGCGGAGTTTCGCGATGGGAGAAGGAGAGAAGGAACGGACTGATTCATTGGTTAGACTGTCGCTTTCGCGCCGGTCTTTGGTATAGCCGTCGCAGGAGACATTCGTCGATCAACGTTTTCTTCCGGAGAACACTTTGGACATGGACAATCCGCCTTGGGTATGCGCGCGCGGCGGAGACGGTCGAATGCTTTCCCGGGCCGGGATGCCGGACCGCCCGCCCTTTCGATCAGCGCGAAGATATCCGGCCGGATCACCCGGTAATACATATTCCAACCATCCCGGCGTTCCCGGATGATGCCCGCTTCCTTTAATACCGCGAGCTGCTGCGAAATATAAGCCTGACGCATCCCCAGCGCGCTTTCCAGGTGGCATACGCACTGTTCGCCGCCGCGCAATGCGTCCAGAATCGCAAGCCGCACGGGATGACCGAGAGCTTTAAAATCGCGGGCCAATGATGTCAATTCGTCCATGTCAATTCCTCGAAAATCATATTCAATAATATGAATATAATATTCCGGGTGGGATTTGTCAAGCCTGCCGTTTTTCGGAAGGGGATTACAATCTTGGCGCTTCGACCGGATTTGTGCTCCGATCGTGGATGCAATTTTTTGTATATTGAATGGCCGAAAGGAGCCCATGGCCCATGGATGAAGCGCAGATAATCGAAACCCAATCGCTGACCAAAACATACGGCAAGGCGCGCGGCATTGCGGACCTCAACCTCCGCGTGCAGCGGGGCGAGATCTTCGGATTCCTCGGACCCAACGGCGCCGGAAAAACCACCACAATCCGTTTGCTGCTGGATATCCTCCGCCCCACGCGCGGCATGGCGCTTGTACTCGGGCTCGATCCGCGCAAGGACGGGCGGGTGATCCGGCAAAGGATGGGCTATCTGCCGGGCGAATTGGCGCTCTATCCCGGTCTCACCGGGCGCGAGATTCTGGATTACTCCGCCCATTTGCGGGGTGGTGTGCCCCGCGCGGAAATCGACCGCCTGGCCGGGCTTTTGGATATCGATCTGAGCCGCCCGATCCGCGCCTATTCTCACGGCAACCGGCAAAAAGTTGGGCTCATCCTCGCGCTGATGCACAAACCGGAACTGGTCATTCTGGACGAACCAACCAACGGGCTCGATCCGCTGATTCAACAGGTGCTCTACGATCTGCTGGACGAGGTACGGAAGGACGGGCGCACGGTTTTCTTTTCCTCCCACGTCCTGCCGGAAGTGGAACGACTCTGCAACCGGGTGGGTCTTCTGCGGGAAGGGAAGCTGGCGGCGGTGGAAACCGTTGCCGGTTTGAAACAGAAAGCCATCCGCCGGATCGATATTATTTTCGACAGCCCGGTCAGCGCCGACGACTTCCGCTCCATTCCCGGCGTCACGGAGGTCAGGAGTTCCGGTTCCACTTTGCACTTGGTGGCCCGGGGAAATCTGGATCCTTTGATCAAAGCGGCCGCCCGCCGCACCGTGCTCAATATCGTCACCTATGAACCCAACCTTGAGGAATTCTTCCTGGCCTTCTACCGGGAAGGAGGTTCCCATGCTGCGTAACATCTTCCTCAAAACGCTCCGTGACCAAACGATGGCCGTGCTCTACTGGGGTCTCGGCGTCGGTTCGCTCGCCGTATTGACCCAGCTTTTATATCCGAGCCTGTCAGTGAATGATCTCCTGGGCAAGTTCATGGGCAGCATGCCGCAGGGATTTATGGCCTTTCTGGGCAACGTGCAATCCGTCGGCTCCGTCGAAGGCTACATGACCTAC
>JBEKDW010000245.1:0-4867 GCA_050014155.1 Anaerolineales bacterium | reverse complement strand
CTCTTCCCAAAACGACTCAGGAATATCAATCTTCGCGGGCGTTTCGAAAGCTTTCTCGATCCAGGAGCTTCTAGATTGTATCATCCCAAAAACCATCCCTGGTGATTGGGTTTCCTTTCGTTAAGCAATTCAGTAAAAAAACAGATGGAAGCAATATTATTTCTGTGATGATTATTTCGGAGGAATCTATTATTCGCGAAATGAGAAATCGGCAGGCAATGGTCGCAGCCTTGTATCTGGAGAGGGGAAGGTTAATCCATCTGGGTATCCCATTTTTCCGGAGAAAGGGTTTTTATCAGCCAGGGGGAGAAAGCTTCCCACAGAGTCGCCAAGGCTACCCAGGCAAAACCTGCGCAATAAATTGAGAGGTAAACCGCATTAAACCAATTTTTAAAATGAATATCGATTGCGACTACGACAAAAGCATACACAGCGAGTGCGAACTCCATCCAGGTGACGGAATCAACAGCAACGGGTTCCCGGAGAACATGCCCGGATCGCCCCACCGCATTGCCCACACCCGTTTTGGGAGTTCGCTGAAACGGACTATGAATATTTAACAAACCCGATATCACGGCTTTGGTATTGGAGACGGCCACCCCGGTTCCCAAAATAATGAGCAACGGCAGCCAGGTAAAACGCTTCCACCAAACACGCCCCGGATAGAGGCTCCGTTCCGCAGCGGCAAAAAGCAAAGGTGGGCCCAAGGTACCAACCCCCAACCACGTCGTCGGCAGACCTCTTAGCGCCTGTCTTCCCACGAGCGAAAGCGGGAGTGAGAGCAGCACCATGCATACCATTAGCGGATGCACGCTATAGCCGGTAATATGCATGAGTCCTTGCCATTTTTTCCATAAACCAACCGGTGCTCGCAGAATGAGGGGAACTGTTTTCCTCACGGCCTGAATGCTTCCTTTAGCCCATCGAAATTGCTGGATTTTAAATGCCGACATTGTGGTCGGAAGTTCCGCCGGTGCGACTACGTCCGGGAGATACCGGAAAAACCAACCGCTCAATTGGGCTCGATAGGATAAGTCGAGGTCTTCCGAAAGCGTGTCCCCATGCCAATTGCCGCCATCCAGGATGCATTGCCTTCCAGCCAGTTGCTGTGGGGAATAAAATCCGCATCAAAGACGGCCACAAATTCACTGGAGGTTTGCTCCAAGCCGTTCCGCAACGCTCCGGCCTTATATTCCGACCGTACTGATCGATGAATCAGGGAGATTCTTCTCCCGCGGGATTTCCAATATTCAACCTGTTCTTCGGCTTGCGAAGTGGTTCCATCCGTGGAATCATCCAATACTTGAATGAACAATTTATCCAGTGGATAGCTTAATCTCGCCGCGGAATTGATCAATCGTCGCACGACAATGGGTTCATTGTAGACAGGCAGTTGAATGGTCACTTCGGGCCATTTGAAATTCGACGGGGGAAAAAACGTTTTTCTGTCTTTTTTCGTGATTCGTCTGAAAAAGTATATTAAGGTAAGAATCAAAGCATTTACACCGTAAATCGTCAGCCAGATGGAAACAATAAAAAATGCCCATCCAAATAATTGAACCATTCCACTCCTATTCGTAAAAAAATTTTCCAGAGTACTATTCATCTTTACGGGATTCTAGCACGCCCTTTCCTTCCGATCAAATTAAAAAACAGTGAGGGTGCAGGAAATCTTCCTATTTAAAAGAAGCATCCAACCGGATTATCGATTGATCCATAAAAATTGGTGCTGGGGAACTCCCGCAAAAGTCGGCACAAAACCCATAACGAAAGGTTTCCAAATAATATATTCCGGCCCGGAATAGGAAAGAATAATGATCGGCGCATCGTCATAGATCATTTGATCTGCGGTTCGATAATTTGCGATCCTTTTGCTCCAATCCGGCTCGATCCTAGCCGATTCCAAGAGGGAATCCATCTGTTCATTGCGGTAATGGGATTGATTTTGCGTTGAATCGCTGCGAAGAAGGAAACTATAGAAATTTTCGGGGTCCGGAAAATTGGCGCATTGGCTGTCCATCATCGCGGGGCCGTAATCTCCGGCCTTTAATCGAGCCCGATAGGTTTCCGCGGGCAATCCTTCGACACTGATTTTGATCCCCAGGTTGTTCTTCCAGGAGTCGATCAGGTATTCCATCGTTGGAGAGTATTCCAGTCCGTCGGTTGGTAAAATCAATTGAATGTCCGTGGAGAGTCCCGACCCATTAAAATACCGGGATTGATGAAGCAATTGTTTGGCCGTTTCGAGGTCAAACATAACCGGTTTCCATTCGGCGGAATATCCCGGCATCCCGGGAGGAAGAATTCCGTATCCCGGCAAATCCCCCAGTGCGGCCGTTACTTCCGTATAGATGGGACGGTTGATCGCAAGTTCGAAGGCTTTTCGGATCAGCGGATCATCGAATGGCGGAGCTGAATTGTTCAAGGTGATGAAATTCGTGCACAGCCTTTGCTGGATGAATACGTTTCCAAACAACGGATCGTGCGGATCGAGAATCTGCGGAAGCAGCGCTCCCGTCGTCTGCATTTGATCGAGCTTGTTGTTTTTGTACAACGTTTCCTGCGGGCTGGAAGAAATCCAGTACATCAAATACTTCAGTTTGGGAATCGAATCATAATAATTGGAATTCGGTTCCAGGAGGATGCTTCGTTCCGGCACACGCTGGACCATCTGGAACGGACCGGTCCCGTTGGGATGCAGTTCCCAGTGGGGGAGCCTGACGTCGTACCGATCTACAACCGAAGCGGCGGGAGAAGTTAATTTTTCGGGGAAGGTCGAAACCGGGTCAACGATCGTCACTTGAATTGTTCCGGCGTCGATCCAACGGATTCCCGGTACGTTGTCTGTCTTCCCTTCATGGTATTCCTTCATCCCGGCGATATCCCCCAGGGATAGCAGCGCCGTGTCGGAATTCAATTCCGGGCCGGCGGCGCGCAGCCAACTGAATATCACATCGCCCGCATTCACCGGGCGGCCGTTTTGGAATTGGGCGTTTTTCTTCAAATGGAAGGTGTAGGTTTTGCCATCCGGTGTGACGTCCCACCGCTCCGCCAGCGCCGGTTGAACCTTCAGGGACCGGTCCATCATGACCAATCCGCTGTAGATGTCCCCCATTACCCCGTCGGTTTCCGCGTGGGTCAATGCAGGATCCAGGGTGTCGGGCTCCGCGCTCCATAATTGCAGCGCATCGGATTTATCAAATTCCACCGTATTGGTTTCTTCCCAACGCAAGGACCGGGCCATTTTTTCGAAGTCGGCGCGGAACGAGGCGGGGTCTTTGGCTCGGCTCGGATAGGCGACCAATACATAGGTAAGATTCCGGTGCGCGGATACGATGAAAATGCAATCCACCCGAATGCCATTGCCCGGGTCGGGCACGAGCGTGCCGTCGGCCCTCCAGCCCGGATCGCCGGAATCAAAGGCAAATTCCATTTGGCTGCCGGTTTCCATTTGCCGCGCAGTTATCCAATCCGCTTTAAAAAACGAAACCGCGGCTTGTTCAGCGGTTGTTTCTTTTGAGGAAGGTTCGGGATGGTAAATAGCCGCGATCACATCCCCGCCGTATGTTTCCGAGATGGCATCGACTTCCTCTCCGGAATCTTTCTTCTGATTTTCGACCCAGCCGGAGGGAATCTCCAGGGAGATCGCTCCCTCGGGGGAGTAATAACGCAGCGGATAGTTCACCGCTTCCGCGGCGACGGATTGCAGGAATGCCTTTGCGGAAATCGGCGTGGGGGTGAGGGTCGGCGAAGGAGCCGGGGTGGCCGGGAGCGTAGGCGTCGCCGGGGGAAAGACCAGGCTGCAGCCGTATAACAAAGCAATCACGCAACTGGGCGCCAAGGCTTTCTTGATGATTCGCAGGCGATCTATCGGCATTGGTTTCTAGCCCCTTCCCCGACTGGAGGATCTTGCGCGCAGGTATAGAAGACCTGCCAATACCATCAAGAGAAGGAAGCATATCGTCATGATGCAAACTATAGACAGAAGGTTGCCGGGGTAATCCAAAATGCTTGCGAGTGCGCGCCCCGCCCTGCCCGGTTCCGGCGCCGCAGTTGGAATAACAATTACGGTCGGTGTGAGTGTTGAGTACACCAAAGTGGACGAGAAGGGCGGCAGCGTTTCTTCCGTCAACGGGGTCGGGCTCGCGCTTGCGGTTTTTTGTGGCATCGGATCCGCGCCGATGCTTTTCCGCCAGGTGTTTTCCAGTCCATCCATATCCAGCCCCAGCGCCGATTGCAGCGCGGAATCGTAGGTGTACCCTTCTCCCAAAGCCTGCAATATCCGTTGGATCTTCTCGTGACCGTATTGCTTCACCAGGAACTGGACCAACGAAAGGGATTCCGCATAGGTCAGGCTGGGATCACCGTCGACCTCCTGGTATATCTCGCTGATTAAGCGAAGAGAAAATAATTCATCATAATAAATGGCATTATCCATCAGCTTGGCGTATTGCGGGTCTGGAGGCCCTTCCGAATAGACGGCGATTCCCTCGTTCAACCATAGAGGAATGGACGCATAACATCCGCCCATGATGCTGTTAACCGCAACATGCGCCAATTCATGAGCGATGGTCGCCTTTCCCCAGGCCTCATCCCCGGGTTCGATTCCGATGATGATGGTTCTCTGATTTTCCCAAAACGACATCCCGCCGATCCAGTCCGGCTCATTCACCAAGATGTCTTTCATCGCCTGATTGGAGTCGTAGATATACAGGTTGATGTCCGATTCCGGCCAGGCGCCGACGTCTCCGATCAGGAGCCTTCGGGCGTTCTCAGCGGATTGCATGAGGTTCCGGGCGTAGGTTTCCGTTCCGTTGTACCAGTGAAGAATGATGTTTCCGGAAGCAATCGAGGTCCAGAGATGGGT
>JBEKDW010000244.1:0-3847 GCA_050014155.1 Anaerolineales bacterium | reverse complement strand
CAAGCCGGCGGTGTTCCGGGAAATGTACCGGGCATTGAAAAGCGGCGGGCGCGTGGCCGTCTCCGACATCGTCACCAACGGTCCGATGTCGCCCATGGTGGCCAAGTCGCTAGAGAGTTGGGCGGGCTGCGTCGCCGGAGCGCTGGACATGAAGGAATACCGGGACGGTTTGATCGCCGCCGGGTTCCAGGACGTAGTGGCGACTCCCACGAACGGTACGCCTCTGGCCAGCGTTGCACAGCGACTTCCCGGCGTTCCCTTTTCAGCGCTGATCACGGCGCGGAAACCATAACTGTTTCGGATCCCCCGACAAAAAAAGCCGGGGGATTTTTTTTACGGTTACAGGGATTCGGGTATGATTCCTGTATCTATTGGTAATGGGACTCCCCTATTCGCGGTGGAATAGAATCCGGGGAACGCCTGTGCTAGAATTCAAGTGACTATCTATCCGGAGGAGAATCTCATGGAAAACAGCCGACCCCGCGGAAAATATTATGAAGACCTCACGATCGGCCAAAAATTTTCCACCGCCAGTCGTACGGTGACCGAGGCCGATGTGGTTGGTTTCGCCGGCTTATCGGGCGATTTCAATCAGATTCATATCGACGCCCGGTATGCCGCCCAGGGACCGTTCGGCCAGCGCGTGGCGCACGGCCTGCTCGTCCTTTCCATTATTTCGGGTCTTGCCGTGCAGACCGGAATCATGGACCGCACGGTAATCGCCTTCCGTGAAATCGCCGATTGGAAATTCAGCAAGCCCGTGTTCTTCGGCGATACAGTGCGGGGCGAGATGGAAGTGGTGGGCCTCAAACCGTTCCCGCGCCTGGGCGGGGGCGCGGTGGACATCGCCATCACGGTCAAGAATCAAAAAGACGAATCAGTGATGAGCGGCATGTGGGTCATTCTGCTCCAGAGCAAGCCCGCCGCCTGATATGGACGAATCGTCCGCAGATCGCTTCCGCCGGCTGAGGCGCAGCCTGGAAGAAACCGGGGATATGGAGAAATCGGAGGAGGAACCCTCCACTTCCGAGCCGGCTTCTCCTGCGGATCAGGAATCTCTGCCCGAAGAGGAAAAACCGTTTTCCGGGGCGGAAGGTCCAGTTCGCCCGATACCGGACGAAAAAATAACCAAAGAGACGGGTAAATGGGAAACGATCGATCCCGTCGCAGAGGGATCTTCTCCCAAGCTGGAAGCGGAACCGTTCGTTCCGCCGCTTGCGGCGGAGGAGGAGGAAGCCCGGCCCGATGCATCGGAACCGGCCGCGCCGAAGAGTTCTCCGATAAAACTATCCACCCCGCAATGGCGTGCGCGCCGCCGGTTTTCCCATACCGGCCCGCTTCCCCCGGCGCCGGAATCCGCCCAACCTCCCGCCGCTTCCGATACATCGCGGATCCGGCGAGGACGAAAACGACCCTTTCGCACATGTCTCGTTCGTATTGCATTGACCGCGGTCTTCGCGTTCACCGCGATGCTTTTCGTTGCGGCGGGATTCATCCTGTACGAATATTTCGAGATCGCCTCCACCCTGCCCTCGGTGGAGGACCTGAAATCGCGCGCGTCGCAATTTGAAACCACCCGGATCTACGACCGCAACGGCGATTTGCTCTATGAGATTCTCGATCCCAACCAGGGCCGGCGGACGTACACGGCGCTGGCTAACATTTCGCCGTTCATGACGGCGGCCACCATCGCCATCGAGGACCGCAAATACTACAGCCATCCCGGGTTCGACCCGTGGAGAATCCTGAGCGCTTTCACCCAAAACGTCTCCTCCGGCGAGACGGTTTCCGGCGCTTCCACCATTACGCAGCAACTGGCGCGCACGCTGTTGATGACCCCCGAGGAGCGAACGGAACAATCCTATCTGCGCAAGGTCCGCGAGGCTTTGCTGGCTGTCGAAATCACCCGCAGATATTCCAAGGATGAAATTCTCGAGCTGTACCTGAACGAAATTTCCTACGGCAACCTCGCCTACGGGGTGGAGGCGGCCGCGGAAACGTATTTTCAAACGACGGCCGACAAGCTCTCCCTCGATCAGGCGTCGCTGCTGGCGGGCATTCCCCAGGCGCCGTCGGTATACGACGTCTATTCAAACCGCGAGGCCACCCTCGAGCGCCAGCGCCAGGTGCTGGTGGCGATGATCGAGACCAGCACGGCGCAAAACTGCATTTTCGTCGGATTGACCCGGTCCGCCGTGTGCGTGACGGCCGAGGATGCCGGCGCTGCGTGGACCATCGCCCAAAGCCAGACGTTCCAGCCGCCGGATGTGAGCATGCGCTACCCGCACTGGGTGAATTACATCCGCCAACTCCTGGAAGCCAAGTACGATCCGCAGACGATCTACCGCTCCGGCTTCCAGGTTTACACGACTCTCGACCCCGCACTGCAGGATCTGGCCGACGGGGTAGTGCAGCAGCAGGTGGCGGCGCTTGCCGATAAGCACGTCACCGGCGGCGCGCTAGTCGCCATCCGCCCTTCGACCGGGGAGATCCTGGCCATGGTCGGATCGCCCGATTTTTCCGCGCAGCCTTCCGGCCAAATCAACATGGCCATCCGGCCCCGGCAGTCGGGCTCCGCGATCAAACCGTTGACCTATACGGCGGCATTCGAAAAAGGATGGACTCCCGCCACGCTGCTCTGGGACGTTCCCACCGAGTTTCCCCCCTCCAACGATCCCTTCGACACCAATCCACCCTACAAGCCGGTGAACTACGACGGAAAATTCCACGGGCCGGTGACCGTTCGCACCGCGCTGGCCAATTCCTACAACATCCCGGCGGTCAAGACGCTCCAATACGTGGGCATCTACGATGATCCGTCCACCCCGCAGCCCGACGGGTTGATCGCAATGGCCAAACGCCTCGGGATCACCACGTTGACCCAGACCGATTACAGTTATTCGCTAGCCCTGGGCGCAGGAGAGGTGAGCCCGCTGGAGCTGACCGCGGCCTACGCGGTGTTCGCCAACGGGGGAATTCGCGTTCCGCCGGTGGCGATCACGAAGATCGCAACCTACGACGGGAAAACGGTTTTTGAATACAAACCTCCGGAGGGCGAACAGGTGATCCGTCCGGAGCATGCTTTTCTGATCTCCTCGATCCTTTCGGACAACGAGGCGCGCACACCGATGTTTGGACCTAACTCGGTGCTCAACCTGCCGTTCCCCGTCGCCGTAAAAACCGGTACCACCAACGACTTTCGCGACAACTGGACGCTGGGATACACGCCCGACCTGGTGGCAGGCGTGTGGGTCGGCAATCCCGACAATACACCCATGGTCGAATCCACAGGAGTAAGCGGCGCGGCGCCGATCTGGTCTCAGTTCATGATCCAAGCCATACAGCAGGTGACCGGCGGCAAACCCACGCCATTCGTTGCGCCCCCCGGAATCACGCAGAAGCTGATCTGCACCGTCTCCGGCGCGGAACCGAGCAAATATTGCCCCTCCACGCGCACGGAATTCTTTGCCGCCGACCAGCCACCGTTGCCGGCGGATCAGGACCTGTGGCGCGACGCGTACATCGACCTGTTCACCGGTTTGCGCGCGTCCGCGGCTTGTCCGACCTATTACGATCAGGAGTTAACCGTCGCCGTCAACGACCCGGCGGCCCGGCAATGGC
The DNA here is from genome assembly GCA_050014155.1 of Anaerolineales bacterium. Taxonomy (GTDB): domain Bacteria; phylum Chloroflexota; class Anaerolineae; order Anaerolineales; family RBG-16-64-43; genus FEN-1073. The sequence goes on along the minus strand of JBEKDW010000244.1, from coordinate 226 downwards.
TGGTCTCCGATCCGGATGGGCGGACGTGGGCCCAGCGCAATGGATTCCCGGATCCGATCCTTTTTTATCCGGAGGGCGAATGCACCGCGGATAGCCCGCATCCGGTCCTCCAGATCTCCAATCCCACCGACGGTCAGACTGTCACCGATCCGCGGATGGAGATCCGTGGAGAGGCGGGCGCCACGCGCGAATTTGATCATTTCACGCTCGAGTATGCGTTGGACCA
>JBEKDW010000243.1:0-3895 GCA_050014155.1 Anaerolineales bacterium | reverse complement strand
TGAATATCTTAGTCACCGGCGGAGCCGGGTATATCGGATCGGCCTGCGCGCAAATGCTGCTCGAGGCGGGGCATACTGTGGTGGTCTACGACTCGCTCCTAACCGGGCACCGGGCTGCGGTACCCTCCGGCGCAAAATGGATCCAGGCTGATCTAAGCCAGCGCGACGTCCTGCGGCGGACGATGACGGAGGGAAAATTCGATGCGGTGATGCACTTCGCGGCCTTCATCGAAGCCGGCGAGTCCATGAAGTATCCCGGAAAATATTTCCAGAACAACGTCACCTATTCGATGACGCTTTTGGAGGAAGCGCAGCGGGCCGGGATCGGCCGCTTCGTGTTCTCCTCCTCCGCGGCGGTGTATGCCTCCAGCGACGATCCGCTTTCGGAAGATTCCGCGATCAAGCCGGCGAATGTCTACGGTCAGACCAAACTGATGGTGGAACAATCGCTCGAGTGGTACCACTATGTCCATCAACTCCGCTACGTTGCGCTGCGGTATTTCAACGCCGCCGGCGCGCTCCCCGGACGCGGCGAGGATCATCCCGGCGAGAGCCATCTGATCCCGCTGGTGCTACGCGTGCCCCTCGGGCTCCTGCCGGCGGCCAAGGTCTTCGGAGACGATTACCCCACGCGCGACGGAACGGCCATCCGCGATTACATCCACATCGCCGACCTGATCTCGGCCCATCTGCTCGCGCTCGACGCGCTGAAAGACCGGCCGCGGATGGTCTACAACCTCGGCAATGGAGCGGGTTATTCCGTCAAACAGGTGATCGAGATGGCGCGCGAGATCACCGGGCATCCCATCCCCACCGAGGTGTCCCCGCGCCGCCCCGGCGACGCCGCGCGGCTGGTGGCCTCCTCCGAGAAAATCCGGAGCGAGCTGGGCTGGACCCCGCGCATGCCGTCGCTGCGCGATATCGTCGGGAGCGCGTGGGAATGGCACAGCAAGCATCCGCGCGGCTATGCGGACCGTTGATATAATCGAATAAGCAAGGTTGTTTCGTTGCCATAGGTGGCTCGGTGCCGACGCCAACCAAACGCATTACCGGAAGAAAGACAACCCGATCCTCTCCTCCCCATTCCGCGCCCCTCGTTCCGCCGGAACACCGGCTCGATATCCTCGGCATCTGCTTGATCGGCCTGGCCTCTCTTACCGTTATTTTCTTCTTCATTGCCAAGCCCTCCACGCTTCCCGGATGGTGGGTGCTTCTCCTGCGGAGGATCTTTGGAGTCGGCGCCTACGCGGCGCCGGTACTCCTGGCCGTGCCGGGCGTGTACCTCGTCCTGCGCCGTTTCCGCTCCGCGCTTCCGCCGCTCTCGCCGGACCGGCTGGCGGGACTCGGGATGCTCTTTCTCGGCGGACTGATGCTCGCCCATCTGCTCACCGATCCCACGCCGGGAACGATCTTCGTCACCGCCTGGAACGGAGGGGGCGGCGGATATCTCGGAGCGCTCCCGCTCCATGTCCTCCTGTCGCTCCTGGATTACGCTGGAACCGCGCTGGTCCTCCTGGCGTGGATTCTGATCGGCGTGCTGCTGACCTTCCGCATTTCGATCCCGCAGCTTTTCCACGCGCTCGCACCAACGGTGCAGAAAATATTTCGATGGCTGTCGGAAAAATGGACCGGGCTTCGGGCCAAACTGCGTCTCCGGAAACAACCGGAGATCGAGCCTGCAGTCCGCCGCTTCTCCGCCGCGTCCGAACCACAGTCCGCCCCCGCGATGGAAAGCGCCGCCAAACCTTCGCCATCCGTTTCTCTGCATTCGAATGAAAACCGCACTGCGGCGGATGCGAACCGCGATCTGGAGAAACCGGTCATCACGCTTGGCATCCCCGAGCCTCTGCCGCCGTGGGAACTTCCGAACCTTGAAACTATTCTTAATCCGGGCATCGAGGCAACGTCGGATGACAACCTCGACCGGCAGCGGGCCAAGATCATCGAGGATTCGCTGGAGAGTTTCGGCGCGCCGGCCAAGGTGGTGGAGATCAACCGTGGCCCGACGATCACCCAGTTCGGCGTCGAGCCGGGGTATGCCGATGCCCGCGGCGGAAAAACCACGCGGATCAAGGTAAGCAAGATCTCCGCGCTCTCGGATGATCTGGCTCTCGCCTTGGCCGCCCGGTCGATCCGAATCCAGGCGCCGGTGCCGGGGAAAGGGTTCGTCGGGATCGAGGTGCCCAATGCCGAGATCTCACTGGTAGGCTTGCGCGACATCGCCGAGTCGGAAATCTTCCGGGAGAAAACCTCCCCTCTGCGGATCGCCCTGGGCAAGGACGTCTCGGGCAAGCCGGTGGTGGCGGACCTTGCGAAGATGCCGCATTTGCTCATCGCCGGCACCACAGGGTCCGGCAAATCGGTGTGCGTCAACGCCATCCTGGCCTGCTTCCTTCTGCACGACACGCCCGACGATCTGCGCCTGCTGCTGGTGGACCCCAAGCGGGTGGAGCTCACCTCCTATAACGGTGTACCGCACTTGCTCGCGCCGGTGGTGGTGGAATTGGATCGGGTGGTGGGCGCGTTGCAGTGGGTGACGCGCGAGATGGACGAACGCTACCGGAAGTTCCACGACGCGGGGGCGCGCAATCTGGAGGAGTACAACCGCGTCATAAAGGAGCGCGGCGACAGACCGCTGCCGGTGTGGGTTGTGGTCATCGACGAACTCGCCGACCTGATGCTCATGGCGCCGGACGAAACCGAGCGCATTCTCACCCGCATCGGTCAGCTCTCGCGGGCCACCGGGATCCACATGGTGATCGCCACCCAGCGGCCGTCGGTAGACGTTGTCACCGGGCTGATCAAGGCCAACATCCCGTCGCGGATTGCCTTCGCGGTAGCCTCGCAGATCGACAGCCGCGTGATTTTGGATCAACCGGGCGCGGAGCGGCTGCTGGGGCGTGGCGACATGCTCTTCCAATCGCCGGATTCGCCTTCAGCGGTGCGCCTGCAGGGGGCTTACGTCTCCGAGCCCGAACTGATGCGGCTGGTCCAGTATTGGCGCCAGGCGGCCGTGGCGCGCCGGCCCGACGTTCCGATAACGCATGGTGAGCAGGACGCCGTGGCTGGGGAATCGGCCTTTTCGCCGGATGCGCCTTTGGAGCAGATTCCGTTGTTCGAAGAGCAAGCCGAAGACGAAGGGGATGACAAATTGCTCGAGGATGCCATTCAAGCCGTACGCCAGTGGCGCAAAGCCTCGACCACGCGCCTGCAGCGCCACTTCCGCATCGGCTACACCCGCGCCGCGCGGCTGATGGACATGCTCGAGGAGCGCGGGATCATTGGCCCGCCCACTCAGGGCTCCCAGCCGCGGGAAGTAATCGATTACGGTGAGTTGGAGGATAAGAGGGAGTAAAATGATAACCGTGTCCATCTCAAAGTGTTATTGCATGAATACACGCCTGGAAAAGGGGTTCTTTGTAAAATAAGGGAGGATTGAATAATTCCTTGCCGTGCGATAATGTATAATCTATATCAGACATGAATTGAATTTCACCCAGAAATATTCCGGGCAAAAAGATAAATCTCAAATCATGAGGAGAAGACAAAATGACAGAAACACCCGCCGCACCCGCACCCGCACCCGCAAAGTACAGCTCCGCACCCAAGATCATCTCCATCATCATTGCCGCCATCCTGTCATTATGTTGCTGCATCCCCGGCATCCTAACCTTAGTGGGGGGTAGTACGTGGCAAACCTCGGGTTTCACTGGTGGTGGTAACGGGACCATCCCGCCCCTGTACGGCTATGGGTAGGTACGGGTTACGTACTCGTATCCCGCCCGTGCTGCACCCACGTTTTGTTCGACGATTTTTTCGCCTTTGTCGCCAAACGCGTCTTGAATGGCTGCATTTAGTAGGGCAAGCTCATAGCCGATCAGGCCGATGGAGGCCC
>JBEKDW010000242.1:0-3952 GCA_050014155.1 Anaerolineales bacterium | reverse complement strand
AACACACCCCGTCTGCTTCAAGAAGCCAGCGGCACCAGCGGCATGAAGGCGGCCCTTAACGGCGTTCCCCATTTGAGTGTAATGGATGGATGGTGGCATGAAGCCTTCAATGGCACTAACGGTTGGGCAATCCATAATGATGCTAATAGTTCGACAGATCATGATAAAGCTGCTGCCGAGGAACTTTATCGCCTACTGGAGAACACTATTGTTCCTCTCTATTATGATCGTGACCGCAACGGTATACCTCATGGTTGGATGCGTGTAATAAAAGAAGCTATCCGATCCTGTGTACCGGCATTTTCAGCCCGCCGCATGTTGAAAGAATACGTTGAGCAAATGTATTTACCTGCAGCGTTAGCTTGCGAGGACGCCAAAGGAGAGCCCTCGTCATTACGAAGAACCCTTAATGAAGAACAGGTGGAAGAAGTGCCATCATCTTTGGTCTCTTCGCCGCTTGTTTAACATAAGATAACCTGGCAAATATATTATTTTGAATCGAGAGAAAAACTACCGATAAATAGATAGTGGCTCTGTCTGAATGTGGTTTAATCTTGGATTTTTTAGGGCAGAAAATAATATCGGTTTGGTAAAGAGAGGTGTAGTATGACCCTGGTCTATCTATTCAGCAGTGAATTTACAGAGCGCAGCGAACTAGGAAATAAGGGTGCTAACCTGGTAGCTATGACCCGGCTTAACTTACCTGTTCCGCCGGGATTTGTGCGAGCTTTCGGATCCTATCGATGAAGACGGGAATCTGATTCCCCTCGATACCGGAACGGACGACGGTTCAAGGATCTACCGGCGCTCGCTGGTCTTCGTCCTGGTGGTTGCCGTACGCGAGCTGTTTCCGGGATCCGACGTCGCGGTGGATCATTCGGTGAGCGACGGGGGCTTCTTTTGCACCACGATCGGACGAGCGCCCTTTTCCACTGACGAACTGCGCCGGATCGAGGAGCGGATGAGCGAGATCGCCGAAACGGATGAGCCCATCCTCCGCCGGGAAGTTCCACTCGAAGAGGCGATCAGTATATTTCGGCGGGAAGGGTATCCGGACAAAGTGCGCCTGTTGAAAACACGCCGGAAGGATTATGTTACCATCTATTCCCTGCGCGGGATTGAGGATTATTTTCATGGCTATATGGTTCCCTCGACGGGATATCTGAAATTGTTTCGTCTGAACCACATTTCAACCGGTTTTATCCTGCGCTTCCCGCGTCGCCACCTTCCCAACGAGATTTTGCCCAACGGGGATTACCCCAAGCTGTGGGCCACTTTCCGCGAATACGGGTTGTGGCAGGAGCGGCTGGGATTGGAAGACGTCGGGATGCTCAATGAGGCGATTGAACAAGGGCGCGGGTCGGAATTAATCCTGGTTGCCGAGGCGCTTCACGATCAGAAAACCGCCGAAATCGCACGCGGCATCGCGGAGTCCCGCGAACGGATCCGGCTGGTGCTGATCGCCGGTCCGTCCTCCTCCGGTAAAACCACCTTCTCGCGCAGGCTGTCGATTCAATTGCTCTCACAAGGGATGCGTCCGTATCCGCTGGAGATGGACAATTACTTCGTCGACCGTGAAAAGACCCCGCGTGACGAATCGGGAGAGCCCGATTTCGACGCATTTGTAGCATTGGACCGGGACCGCCTGAATGAAGATCTGAAGCGGTTATTGGCCGGGGAAGAAGTAACGCTTCCCCGTTTTGATTTTCAGACAGGAAAACGAACGGAAGGGGATACCGTGCGGTTGCCCGGCAGCACCGTGATTATTATGGAAGGCATCCACGGACTCAACCCGGGCCTCCTGCCGCGATTCAATCCGACGGAAGCTTATCGGATATATGTTTCCGCCCTGACCCAACTGAACCTGGACCGGCATAACCGCATTTCCACCACCGACACCCGGCTGATCCGGCGGATTGTGCGCGACGCAGCCGCCCGGGGGCATTCCCCCGCCTTTACCATCTCCGGCTGGGATAGAGTCCGCCGCGGCGAGCGCAGAAATATTTTTATCTACCAGGAAAATTGCGACAGCATTTTCAATTCGGCGCTGATCTACGAACTCTCGGTTCTGCGGCCGATCGCGGAGCCGCTCCTCTTGCAGGTGAAACCGGATACTGCAGAGTACGTCGAATCCAAACGGCTGCTGGCTTTCCTGGCGTGGTTCCGCCCGCTCTCAACCGAATTCATCCCCGACGATTCGATCCTGCGCGAATTCATCGGCGGGTCGATCCTCGAACAGTTCCGGGTCTGGGGATCGTAAGGATGCGCTACGTAAGGTTCCGGCGCAGGGGAGAAGACGCCGTCCGGCTCGGGTGGATCGAGGACGAGCGGATCGGATCGATCGAAGGACCGTTGTTCGGCGCGCACCGCCGGATCCCGGTCACCTGGCCCAGCTCCACGGTGAAATTGCTCTCTCCGCTCATCCCGGGAAAAATCGTGTGCGTGGGTAGGAATTATATCGAGCATGCCCGCGAGCACGACGTCGAGGTTCCCGAAGTTCCGTTGCTCTTTCTCAAACCCCCTTCGGCGGTGATCGGTCCGCGCGACCCGATAATTCTCCCGGTCCAATCGGAACAGGTGGAACATGAAGCGGAACTGGCGGTGGTCATCGGGCGGAAAGCCCGCCAGGTCGCCCCCAACGAAGCGCGGGATTATATTTTCGGATATACGGCTGCCAATGATGTGACCGCCCGCGACCTGCAACGCAAGGACGGGCAGTGGACGCGCGCTAAAAGCTTCGACACTTTCTGCCCGCTCGGGCCGTGGATCGATACCGAAGTGGATCCTGGTGACTTGCGGATCACCTGCCGCGTCAACGACCAAATCCGCCAAATGGCTTCCACGCGGGAAATGGTTTTTTCCGTTTTTCAGCTCATGGCGTTTATTTCGGGGATCATGACGCTGGACGTGGGGGACGTCCTGCTCACCGGCACACCGGCAGGCGTGGGCCCGCTGCAAGGAGGGGATTCCGTGCAAGTGGAAATCGAAGGAATTGGCATCCTGGAGAATCCGGTCGTCGGTGCGGCGGTCGAACCGTCCGCGACGGCCATTACCTAATCGACGGAGGATACCTATGGGATTGAAATCGGACAGTTGGATAACCAAAATGGCGAAAGAGCACCGGATGATCGAACCCTTTGTGGATTCCCAGGTTCGAAAAGGGGTGATCTCCTACGGAGTATCCTCCTATGGGTACGACATCCGTGTGGCGGATGAGTTCAAGATCTTCACCAACGTAAATTCCGCCATTGTCGATCCGAAAGCGTTCGACACGCGCTCGATGATCGATTTTCGCGGCGAGGTGTGCACCATTCCCCCCAATTCGTTCGCCCTGGCCCGCACGATCGAATACTTCCGCATTCCGCGCAGCGTACTCACAATCTGCGTCGGGAAGAGTTCCTACGCGCGCTGCGGGATCATCGTCAACGTCACCCCATTCGAGCCGGAATGGGAGGGATTCGTCACGCTGGAAATATCCAATACCACCCCGCTTCCGGCGCGCATATACGCCAACGAGGGAATCGCCCAGGTGATCTTCTTTGAAGCCGACGAAGAATGCCTGATTTCGTACGCCGATAAAAAGGGGAAGTATCAGGCGCAGCAGACGATCGTCCTGCCCAAGGTGTAATTCCGGGGGGACGAATCCCATTGCTTCGAATTGGGCCTGGCCGCATACCCCCTGCGCTTGTCGCGGATTTCGAACCGATTAAGCGCAGGTCGACCGGTGGATTGCACCGGTATAGTAGAGCGGATTCCAGGATCTGGTCGTTAAGGGTGCCCAAAGGGTCAGAATGGTGGGGAAAGTTCGAGAAATTCCAATTTGACAATTAACCACCGGCCAAGGAGGAATTCGCGGGCGGGATAAAGGGGCGGTTAATAATTTCATCGTCGCGTAATCATTGGATGTAGAATTAAATTTAATCCCTGCAAGCGATCTACCCCCTCGGTGTAG
>JBEKDW010000241.1:0-3953 GCA_050014155.1 Anaerolineales bacterium | reverse complement strand
AGACAGCGATCGCCAGCGCCAAGCTCGCATATTCGATCTACCACGAGATTTTTGCCGCACCGCGATTCCAAACGCTGGCCACCCGCGGGGCGCGGCCCCAGCGCCTGCTGTGGGCCAGCACCAGCACGAAGAACCCGGCCTACAGCGACGTGAAGTACGTCGAACCGCTGATCGGACCGGAGACGATCAACACCATGCCGATCGAAACGATCACCGCCTACCGCGATCATGGCAAGCCGGTCAACTCGCTGGCGGAGGGATTATCCGAAGCCCAATCCGTCTTCGATCGGTTGAAACCATTGGGGATCGACATCGACCATGTCACCCAGCAATTGGAGGACGAGGGCGTCGACAAATTCAATCAGGCGTTCGAGCGTCTGATGGTAACCATCCGCACGGCGCGCGAGGCGGCGCTGCATGAGCGGGTGGACCGCCAGACAGCCGATTGGATCGGTTATGAATCCCGCGTGCACCGGCGCATTGAAACCCTGGAGAAGGAACACTTCGCTTCCCGGCTTTGGAATAAGGATCCGTCTTTGTGGGTGCAGGATCCCGCCGCGCAGACGGTCATCCGCGGCGCGCTCGGGTGGCTGCATGTGGCGGAGAAGATGTCGGAAAACCTCGACGATCTTTCCCGTTTCGTCTCCGAGGTGAAGGCGGCGGGCTTCCGCCGGGTGGTTCTTATGGGCATGGGGGGCAGCAGCATGGCGCCGATCGTACTGGCGCGGACCTTCCCGGTCGCCAAGGACGGCCTGACGGTCGACGTCCTGGACAGCACGGATCCGGCCGCCGTCCTTCGGATCGAACGCGAGAACCCGGTGGAATCCACATTATTCATCGTTGCCAGCAAATCGGGAACGACGGCCGAACCCCTTGCCTATGGCGATTATTTTTACGCCAGGGTGCGGGAGAAAAAGGGCGCGAAGGCAGGCGAGAATTTCGTCGCGATCACCGATCCCGGCACGCCGCTCGCGGACTTGGCCGCGAAGCGCGGGTTCCGGCGCGTGTTCTCGAATTACGCCGACATCGGCGGGAGATATTCCGCGCTTTCGTATTTCGGCCTGCTCCCCGCCGCGCTGATGGGGTTGGACGTCGCTGAGTTGATCGAGCGTTCCCTGCGCATGGCGAACGCCTGCTCGGCCTATGTGCCGGAGCATGAAAACCCCGGCTTGATCCTGGGCGCGGGGCTGGGAGAACTGGCGCGCTCCGGACGCGACAAGCTCACCCTGCTGGCGCCGGCCGCTCTCTCCTCCCTGGGTTTATGGTTGGAACAGTTGTTGGCCGAGAGCACGGGCAAGGACGGCAAGGGGCTGTTGCCGGTGGCCGGCGAGCCGCTCGGTTCTCCGTCGGTCTACGGCGACGACCGGTGCTTCGCGGTTTTCCAGTTGAAGGGCTCTCCCGATCCGGCGATCGAACGCGGCGCGGAGGAATTGCGCAAGGCAGGGTTCCCCGTGGTCACGATCCTCCTCGACGACCTGCTGGACGTGGGCCAGGAGTTTTTCCGGTGGGAAGTGGCCACCGCCGTCGCCGGCGCCGTGATCGGAATCAATGCTTTCGACCAGCCGAACGTCCGCGAGAGCAAGGGCAACACCAACCGCCTTCTGGAAGTGGTCAGCCAGGCGGGAAAACTACCGGTGGAAAAACCCTCGCTCTCGGAGCCGCCGTTGGAATTATATGCAGGCGAAGTGGATCTAAGCGTGCCGGAGACCATACGGAGTTTCCTGCAGAGATCGCGGGCGGGCGATTACATTGCGATCCAGGCGTACCTGCCCGAGACGCCCGAAGTGGAACGGGCGCTCCAGGCGATCCGCTTGCGGCTGCGCAACCGGCTCCAGGTGGCGACAACCGTCGGTTACGGCCCGCGCTTCCTGCATTCCACCGGGCAATACCACAAGGGCGGGCCAAACAACGGCCTCTTCCTGCAATTGACCGCGGACAATCCGAAGGACGCGCCCGTCCCGGATGCGCCGTATACATTCGGAGTGCTCGAGCAGGCTCAGGCCCTGGGAGATTTGCAGGCGCTGGCCGGACATGGGCGCACCGTTCTGCGCGTTCATCTGGGCTCCGACGTCCTCGCGGGTCTTACGGATCTGGAGAGGATCGTCGCAGGCGCGCTCCAACCGCTGACGGCCGGGCCGTCCGCTAAAAAGGAAGTAGCCAAACCGGCCGCACGGAAGACCAAGCCGAAATCTGCCGCCCGGCGCACCAAGCCGTCCGCCAAGAAACCCAAAGCGAAACCGAAACCCGCCGCCCGGCGCCGGATAAAACCGGCTGGTAAAAAAACGGCTCGGAAATCGAAACGATGACCGGAGGCCTCTTATGGAACCCAATCCGCTCATTCGGGCGCTCTTTCTGGATATCGGCGGGGTGCTGCTAACCAACGGCTGGGACCGCGAGGCGCGCCGCCAGGCTTGCGAAAGATTCCGGCTGGATTTCAACGAAGTGGACGAACGCCACCATCTTACGTTCGACATCTACGAGGAAGGGAAACTCTGCCTGGACGATTATCTGGAGCGGACGATCTTCTACGAACCGCGCCCGTTCTCCCACGAGGACTTCCGCGAATTTTTATTCGGCCAGTCGCAGCCTTTCCCGGAGATGATCGACCTGATCCGGCGTTTGAAGGCGCACTACAAGCTTAAAATCGCCGCTGTCACCAACGAGGGGCGCGAGTTGACGGTTCACCGCATCGAGAAATACCGGTTGGGGGAGATCGTGGATTTTTTCATCGCTTCGTGCTTCGTCCATTTCCGGAAACCGGATTCCGACATCTACTGCATCGCGGCCGACATCGCCCAGATCCGACCGGAGTTCGGCGTATATATCGACGACCGGGCGATGTTCGTGGAAGTGGCGCGCAGCCTCGGATTCCATGGAATCCACCATTCCGGTTTCGAATCCACCCGCGATCACCTGGCATCGTACGGATTGGTCGACACGGGGATATAACAAACGGCGGAAGCCGGGGAGCAAAAGCAATGGCAGATCCGCATTGCGATATCTGTATGATCGGTCTGGGAGTGATGGGGCGGAACTTCGCCCTGAACATTCGCGATCACGGCTTTTCGGTGGCCGGATTCGACCGCGACGGGGAACAACTGGCTTTGTGGATGGCGGAGGCGGGGCGCGGCAATGTGTTCGGCGCGGCAAAGCTGGAGGATGCGATCCGGTTGCTGCGAAAACCCCGGGCGGTGATGATCCTCGTTCCGGCCGGTCCGCCGGTGGACGCGGTGATCCGGGAGCTGCTGCCGATGCTGGAAGCGGGCGATCTGATCATCGACGGCGGCAACTCGCATTATCGGGATACCGAACTGCGCCAGAAGACGCTCGCCGAAAAGGGGCTTTTCCTTTTAGGCGTCGGCGTTTCCGGCGGGGCGAGCGGCGCGCGCAGCGGCCCCAGCCTGATGCCCGGTGGTCCACCGGAGGCCTACGAGAGAATCTGTAATATCTTCGAAGCAACCGCCGCCCGGGTGGAGGGTGAACCGTGCGTGGCCTACCTCGGGCCGGGCTCCGCGGGGCATTACGTCAAAATGGTCCATAATGGAATCGAATACGGGTTTCTGCAGCTCATCGCGGAGACCTACGATTTGATGAAGCGCGGGTTGGGATTGAACGACGCGGAACTCCGCGAAGTGTTTCGCGATTGGAACGGGTCCGAGCTTAATTCCTTCCTTCTGGAAATCACGGTAAATATTTTCGGCGAGGTGGATCCGAAAACCGGCAGCCCGCTGATCGATGAAATCCTCGATGAGGCCAAACAAAAAGGCACCGGAAAGTGGGCGTCGGAGGACGCCATGGAGATGCAGGTTCCGATGCCGACCATCGACGCGGCTGTGGCGATGCGCAACCTCTCGATGTATAAGGAAGAACGCTTGGCGATCCACCGTGCGATGAACCTTCCGCTGGAAGGATTTACGGGCGATCGGAGCGCGTTCCTCGACCGCCTGCGCAAC
>JBEKDW010000240.1:0-3966 GCA_050014155.1 Anaerolineales bacterium | reverse complement strand
GGATTTACTGCAACGAATTCCGGAATACCGGGAGTATATGGATCGGGTGCCACGGTTCTTCCCCCGAATCGGATAAAATTGTCAAAGATCTGAAAGATAAACCGCCGGAATATGTTATTCCGAACTCGACCCCCCAAAAATGGAGGAATGATCTCCCATGCGCTTACGAATGTTCCGGGTGGATGCGTTTACCGACCAGGTGTTCCATGGCAATCCCGCCGCCGTCATCCCGTTGAGACAATGGCTCGATGATGACCTTTTGCAAAAGATCGCCGCCGAGAATTATTTTTCGGAAACAGCGTTTTTCATACCGATCCAATCGGGGTTTCATTTGCGGTGGTTTACCCCCGTTGCGGAAGTTCCACTCTGCGGCCACGCCACGTTGGCGACGGCGTTCGTAATTTTCAACTTCCTTACACCGACAAAAAAGCTCATCCATTTCCATACGCTCGGCGGCGACCTGCATGTAAGCCGGAAAGGTGACCTGCTGATGTTGGATTTCCCCCGGTATGTACCGCACCGTTGTGATGCGCCGGCTCTCCTGACGGAGGGATTGGGCCTCCCGCCGAAGGAAGTGTGGAATACCCGGGAAGATAAAAATTATTATGCGATCTTTGAAACCGCCCGAGAAATCCGTTCGATGGCTCCCAAAATGAATATCCTGGAAAAATTACATCCCTACCAGGTGGCGGTCACCGCCCCGGACGACACTGTGGATTTCGTCTCGCGCTTCTTCGCCCCGTCGATTGGCATTCCCGAGGATCCGGTCACCGGGTCAATGCATTGCGCGCTGATCCCTTATTGGGCGAACCGTCTGGGGAAAACGATCTTGCAAGCCCGGCAGGTTTCCAGCCGCGGCGGCGATCTATATTGCGAGGACCATCCGGCCGAGGGCCGGGTACGTATTTCCGGGCGTGCCGTGCTCTCGCTGCGCGGATATATTCCCATTTAAGAAGGTCCGTTGGGGAAAAACATAGCGCCGCTGCCCCTCTCCCTCCCGGGCCGGTGTACAATGGATCAATGTGAATTCAAAAATCCAGGGACAAATAATTCTCGGCATATCCTCCTTTATCTCTCTTATGTCGCTCAAGTCTGAGGTTGCTTCACCCCCGGCGGGTTTCTACCGGCACTTTGGAAAACGGCTGCTGGATATCATCCTTTCCATCCTCGCCACTGTCGTACTGTTTCCATTCTTCTTGATCATCGCCATCGCCATCCGATTGGAAACTCCGGGGCCGATCTTCTACGTCCAGGACCGGCTGGGGCTGCGCGGGAAGATTTTCCACGCGATTAAATTCCGCACGATGACCCACGCCGAGCGGATACCGGATCACGAAATACTTTCGAACGATCCGGACGTGACGCGCGTGGGGGCATTCCTGCGCCGGTATAAACTGGATGAGCTCATCCAACTGGTGAACGTGTTGAAAGGGGAGATGTCCGTCGTCGGACCCAGGCCCGCGCTGCCCCGCCAGCTTTCCGAGTACGACGAGAACGGGCGCAAACGGCTACTGGTTAAACCCGGCCTTTCGGGGCTGGCGCAAATCAACGGCAACATCTACCTCTCCTGGCCAGAACGGTGGCAATATGACGCGCGTTACGTCGACAATTGCTCGCTGGCACTTGATTTATGGATCATCTGGCGTACAATCGCTGTCATGACCTTTGGCGAAGAAAAATTCCTCCATTCCCCGACGGGCAAAAAGGTTTAAGGTTTCTCCCATGCCGGAAACTGCCGGACCGGCGATTATCCTGGCCGGAAGTGTCAACAGTTCCTACCGGACGCTGCAGGCGCTCGTCCGAAACCGGATGAACGTAGTCGGCGTCCTCGGCCTGAGTCCGCTGCGCTCCGCAAACGTCAGCGGATACACGCGGATGGACTCGCTCGCGCAGGCCGCCAATCTACCGTTCCTCGAATTTGAGGATCTCAATGCGCCCCGGATCGTTGACGCGGTGCGGAAGTGGGCTCCGGACGTATTTTTCATCGTCGGCATTTCGCAACTGGCGAAGGATGAGCTGCTTTCCATCCCGCGTCTTGGCTGCGTGGGGTTTCATCCCACCCGCTTGCCCGAAGGGCGCGGCCGTGCGCCCGTTTCCTGGATGACGCTCGAGGGGCGGCCGGGAGCGGCCAGCTTTTTTCAGATGACCGCAGGCGCCGACGCGGGTCCGATCCTGGTGCAGGAGCCATTCGCAGTGGACGCGACGGATTACGCCTCGGATGTGACGGAAAAACTCGAAGCGGCGATCGACGCCGCACTGGACCGGTGGCTTCCGCGGCTGAAACGGGGTGAGTGGAAAGCCGCACCGCAGCCGGAAGATCGGGCGACCTTTTACGGCAAACGGAATCCCGAGGACGGGCTGATCGATTGGAATTGGCCAGCGAAGAGAATTCACGCGCTTATCCGGGCCACCTCGCACCCGTATCCCGGCGCCTATACCTTCGTCGATAACCGGAAATGCATCGTCTGGCGCGCGGAACTGGAATCCAAACGCCCGTACCGCGGCGTGACGGGAAGGATTGTGCATTTCGAGGAAACCAAGGGCCCGCTGGTGCAGACCGGCGACGGGCTGCTGTGGCTAACCGAAACGGAGTTCGAATCCTCCGAGGGCGGAGAGAAGCAACCGAAACTGAGACTCGGCGCGCTGCTGGGATATCAACCCGGCAACGAAATCCAACTCCTGAAGAAGCGCCTGTCCGATCTGGAAAGCCGCGTGGAGAAACTGGACCACGCGCATGGGGCCTCCCGGAAGAAACCATGAAAATTCTTGTGATCGCAACGCATCCCGACGATGAGGTGCTCGGTTGCGGCGGAGCAATCGCCCGCCACATCGCGCGCGGCGACCGGGTGGAGGTGGTGATCGTCACCCGCGGCGCACCGGAGCTGTATTCCGAGGGCCAGGTGAACATCCTGCGCCAGGAATTGCACGCGGCCCATTCCATCCTGGGCGTATCCGTCGCACATTTTTTGGATTTTCCGGCGCCCAAGCTGGACACGGTTCCGCAGCATGAGCTGGCGGACTCCATCGGCGCGCGGATCCGGGAGTATCAACCGGAGACGGTGTACTTTCCCCACCGGGGCGATCTGCATTCGGATCATCGCGCGGTGTTCCAATCCACCCTGGTGGCGGCCCGGCCGATCGGACCTCAATCCGTCCGGCGGCTGCTTTCGTACGAGACGCTTTCCGAAACGGAATGGGCCGCCCCGATCGGCGAAGAGGCCTTTCTGCCAAACGTGTTTATCGACATCGCGGAATTTCTGGAAAAGAAGAAGCAGGCGATGGCCGCGTACCGAAGCCAGTTGAAGGAGTTTCCGCACCCGCGCTCGCTGCAGTCGATGGAATCCCAGGCGCGTTTGCGCGGTGGAACGGCGGGTTTCCAGGCGGCCGAGGCGTTTCAATTAATTCGGGAACTCATTCCGTAAAATTTCTCCCCCCCCAACGCCGACTTGATATCATGCCCGCGGAATCCCGCCCCGGCGGGGGGTGCCGAGCATATCTGCCGACCTTATCCTATTAAAAAGAATGGATTCTAGGGACCGGTAAATATCGGCGCGCGCGGAGGATTACCGGTGCGATACCAGGAAATATTCAAGGCGGGGCCGGGGTCCGTATTATTGTTGATCCGGTAATGGCCGACGACGAGATCCAGAGGAATTCCCCAGCGGGCGCGGATATCGTTCACCAGGAGGACGAGCGCTTGGAGTTGCGCATCGGGATAATCCTCCCAATACCGGTATCCGAAAGACGTGAGATAGTCCTCGTAGATCAAACCCTTATACGCGGTCGTATCGACCAATTGGCCGTCGTTCACCAATTCAATACCAACCGATTGCAGGTACGGTTGGAGGAAGGCTCCATCCGGCCGTTCACAAAGCGGGCACGAAGGAATGCACCCCGACCGGCTGTCGCCGCAGCTGGCATGAAAGGCGCCCAGACCTTCGGGAACCATCTGGTAAATCTGTCCAT
>JBEKDW010000239.1:0-3996 GCA_050014155.1 Anaerolineales bacterium | reverse complement strand
CGTCGCCGGGAATCCTGTCGGGGTGAAGGCCGCCGGCCAGAAAAACGTGCATGAACTCCGTCGCGTAACCCGGGGCAAGAAAGAAACCGCCGATGCGGGTGAGAGTCCCGGCAGCCATTCCGATTTCCTCGCGCAACTCGCGCCCCGCGCACGCGGCGGGATCCTCCCCCGCCTCGAGCGACCCGGCCGGCAGCTCGAGAATCTCCCGTCCGGCCGCATGCCGGTACTGCCGCACCAGCCAGATTCCGCCGTCGGCATCCACCGGCACCATCACCACCGAACCCCTGTGTTCGATAACTTCCAGCCCGGTCACTTTCCCATTCTCCAACCGGATGCGATCGACGCGAAGAGCGAGAACGCGGCCGGAATACTTTTTTTCTGAAGAAACAACCTCAAAAGACATGCGCACCTCCGATCATTTGGCTCAGCGGGTTGAATACTCCACCTGCTTCATCCCGTCCGCGAGGCATTTAAAAGATACATCGAATTGTTCCATACAAGGTCAGATCGCCGGGAAAGTGCAACTCGGTCTGACGTAAAAGTTGCGAATTTTTCCGATCGAGTAGTTTGCCCAGTTTGAATTTTCGGGCAGGATAGTTCATGACAAAACCTCCAGAAAATATATTCTATAATAGAAAAGACCAGCCGATCGCGTAGTCAAACAATAGCGGATTATCAATTGGACGGCAACCTCCGATTATCAATCCTTAAAAAAAGTCGGGAAACAAACAACCGTTGCAGTCCGACGGAATGTGAAATAGCATGCGCTTCTAGGAGGATTCTGGCAATCCTTATCATGAAAACCGGTAAAAAGCCGCCCGTCTTGCCAACGGCGGCAATTCGGTTAATATAGTGTCATGGACTCCTCGGGATCGAACACCATTCCGCGCCGCGGCCGGACCCGATTCTACGTATGGACAATCGGCCTGGCCGCCGCGTTGGCAACGGCCTTCATCACCTTCGCCCCGTCCGCGCTTTCGCCGGACGCGATCCGCGCCTCCTTCGCCGGCGTGATCAACCCCACCCCTGGTGGGCTGGGGCCGATCGCCCCGTTCAAACTGCCTATCGGAATCATCGCCGGCCATTCCGGAAACGACTCGGGCGCCACCTGTGACGACGGCCTGACGGAAGTCTCCATCAATGAAGACATCGCCATGCGGGTGAAGGCTCTCCTGGAACGGCAGGGTTACATGGTGGATCTGCTCCAGGAGTACGATCCGCGCCTGGCGGGCTACAAGGCGATGGCGCTGGTTTCCATTCACGCCGATACCTGCGAGTTCATCGACGATAATGCCACCGGCTTCAAGGTGGCTTCATCCAAAGCCGGCAAAGCCGCGGAGGCGTCGCAATACCTAACCGCCTGCTTGGAAAACCGGTACGCAGCCAGAACCGGGCTGCAAAATCACCAGGGCAGCATTACCCGGGATATGACCGACTACCACACCTTCAGCGAAGTGGATGCCTCCACTCCGGTGGCAATCATCGAAATCGGCTTCCTTTATCTGGACCGGACGTTCCTGACGCAACACGCCGACCGGGTGGCCCAGGGGTTGGCCGACGGCATCGTATGCTTTACGCGCAATGAAACGGTCGATACGACCGTTCCCCCGACACCATGACCGCACCCATCCCTTCCCGTTCGCCGCTTTCCCAAGCCCTTTCCAACGGAGTGGAAGCCTTGGCTCAGGGCAAACACGCCGAAGCCTGCGAATGGGCGTTGCGCGCGGTTCTCATGGACTCTCTGTCGGAAGACGCCTGGCTGCTGCTGGCCGCGCTGGCGCCGCCGCACAACCGTGCTGCATACCTTGATCACTTGTTAAAGATCCACCCCGAGAGCGAAGGCGCCCGCCAGGCGCAAGCCGAGCTTTCATCCAGCGCCTCCTTTTCCGTAGGGCCCGCGGACGATTCCATGCTGCCTTCTCCGGAGGAAATCCTCGCCCAGGTCCATGCCTCCGCGCCGTCTCCTGTGTCCGACTCCGCCGTGGAAAGCGAGCTTTCTCCGCAGGCAATGCAACCGGTCAAAGCCGGGAAGGAATCCCCGCCCCAACCGGCACCCAAGGAAAACGGACGCAGGGGATTCCTGGGCGGAAAAGGATTCCGCTGGGCGGCGATCCTCCTTTCGGCATCGTGCCTTCTTGCCTTGACGGCGACCGCCTTTGGCAGCGCGGTGACGTACGCCCAGGAGCCGCCCGTTATGGCGCGCGTGGTCAAAGAACAAAGCGCAATCCCGCCGACGTTCACGCCATCCTCCACCCCCACCGTCACCGCGTCCTTTACACCGACCTTCACCGCCACCTTCACCCCCTCGCCGACCTACACCGCGACTGATACGCTGATTCCGACCGCCACGCCATGGCCGGACGAATATATCATGTCCGGCGCATCCGGCGAGCGCTGGATCGACGTGGACATCTCCGCCCAACGGGTGACTGCCTACGAAGGCAACACACCCGTTCGTACGTTCATCGTATCGACCGGCGTGGCGGCGCATCCGACGGTGATCGGCCGCTTTCACATCTATATCAAATTGCGTTACGACCTCATGGTCGGCCCCGGATATTATCTGCCCAACGTTCCGTACGTGATGTACTTTTATGAAGGCTACAGCCTCCACGGCACCTATTGGCACCACAATTTCGGGACGCCGATGAGCCACGGGTGCGTGAACATGTATACTCCCGACGCTGAATGGTTATATTATTGGGCTTCGGTGGGAACGCTGGTAAACACCCACTGGTAATCCTCCTGCCGGCCGCTGGCTCCCGCAGAAAAAGCAACCCAAATTCAGGATTTTACTTCTCCGCCGGCACACGGACCCTCCTTCGGAAACGATAGCCTGTCGTGCCCGCACGCCGGATGTTAAAATCCCTTCTACGTACGGTTATTCCATGGGACAAGTGATCATGCAAAAATTGGATCCCAGGTTGTACAGCCTAGTGTTCGATATCGGCGGGGTTCTCGTCGATTGGAACCCGCGGTATTTATATCATGCGTTCTTCGACGGCGACCCGCGCTCGATGGAAGATTTTTTCCATGCCGTCGATTTCTGGAAATGGAATGAGGAATTGGATCGCGGGCGTCCTTTTTCGGAAGCCGTCGCGGAGCTGAGCGTCCGGTTCCCCCAATATACCCGGCTGATTAAAGCCTTCGACGAGCGCTGGGTGGAGAGCGTGGGCGGCCCGATTCAAGGCAGTCTCCAAATCGTTCGCACCCTGGAAGCGGCTGGAATCCCGCTCTACGGGCTGACCAATTCGTCGAAAGAAAAATTTAGGATTCTTCTGAAAAAATATACGTTTCTTGAACATTTCCGATGGATAATGATTTCCGGGGAATTCGGCGTGATTAAACCGGACCCGCGCATTTTCGAGCTTTTCCTCGACCGGACCGGGTTGAGAAACGAGGAATGCATCTTCATCGACGATTCTGAGGCTAACGTTTCCAGCGCGGTTCGGATGGGTTGGAAAGCCATTCTTTTCCGTTCGCCGGATCAACTGGCCTTAGAATTGGATAAAATTGGGCTGAAGGTCGGTTCCGAGGCGGTCCATAATGCCGGCCGCAAGGAGCTTTTGTGAACGAACCGCTTTTTCTCGGTTTGGTTTTTTCTGATGACGGGAAACAGCTCTCTTCCGCACACGTGGGGGAGGAGTCCTTCTACGTCCTCGATGATGCCGGATTTCTACGGCACATCCGCGCGCGCACGCTTGACGAATCCATCCTGCAATGGCTGTGGGAGCAGATCCGCGGCCACGAACAGGAACTAGCCGAACAGGCGGCGCGGATGACCGGGCAGGAGGACGTTTTTTCCCGCGCGGTGCTGCAAAACAGCCTGGCTCATCCGGAAACCTACCTCGAGGAAATTTTCCACCAAGGCCTTCCGGAAAGCACCCGCTTATGGATGGGCATGATGGGATTCCGCGCCGTCGTCAACGTCCACGGGGAATTACAACGTGTCGAGCAACCGTCGCGCGCCGCGGACGAGAACGGTGAATAGGGGCG
>JBEKDW010000238.1:0-4003 GCA_050014155.1 Anaerolineales bacterium | reverse complement strand
AAGGATCTCCGTACCCTCAATAGCCTTTTCCAGATCGTCTACGACGAACGCAACGTGCGGCACAGTCCGGACAAGCTCCGGAAGCGGACTACCCTCTTCGAAACGCATCCATTCAATTCCGAAAGGGTTGGATTCAAAGCCGGAGACGTACATGCGGAATGCCGGAAGATATTTTTCTACCGGCCGCGGCGTGCGGGTAGGGATACCCAGATGATGGTATCGCCATCCGTTTCGGACAAGGACCGCGGGAAGCTCGTGATCCTTGCGGCGGGTGTCGGATGATGCGTTGATGGATGGAAAGCCGGTTTCGGACAAGACACCTCAATTTTTAATTGCCGAAGATAATCGCGGGATATCAAAACAAAAACAAAACCCGGTTTCCCGGGTTTGTGCCGAAGCTGGGAGTTGAACCCAGATGGCCTTTCGGCCACTGCGCCCTGAACGCAGCGCGTCTGCCAGTTCCGCCACTCCGGCATGAGAGTTCATATTTTATCGGGAAATCGGGATTTGTCAATTATTACGTATGGGAAAACCGAAAAAGAAGAGAAGTATCCCTTACAAATCTTATTGTTCAGATGCTTTAAGAAATGCAATCCTTAACACGACCACGGTAGATTGCCGAAGGCAATCATCCAACTTTTTTCCAAGCATAGGCCAATGCCTCATCAGTGCTATCCAATACCTCGGCACCGAGCGCTTCCAGCGCAGCACGCTTCTCGCCGCCCGCTGCCACACCCAGGAACGACACGCGGATGTTCAAGCCCTTCCGGTTAAGAAGATCGACCGCACTTTGAGTGGCAAGCACCCCAGTCGGCGAATCCTCGAAGACCACGATGTCGGCAGTTTCTTGCTTCAATGCATCCAACGGAGTAAGCAATTTCCCTTCCTCGACCAGCGCGCGCGCAGCTTCCAGCCCGACGCTCTCTCCCGCGCCCAGCGCCAGGGCGAGGGCGGCCAGGGAATGGGTGGGATTCGGTTTCAGATAAGCATCCGGCTGTTGTCCGTGCCGCTTGGCCAGCCAAAGCATTTGCCCGGCGCCGACCAACGGAAGTTCCTCCAAACCGATCACCTTTAGCGCGATCTCCGCTTCGGGAGGGAATTCCGTCGGATCGTCGACGGCGCCGCGCGGCCGGCAGGGGCGGGCGGTGATGATCGCAGAGCGGATCCGCTTCTGGCGGTGCATCGCCAGAATCTTTTCGCGAGCGGCGGCGGAAATTGCCGGCCGGTCCAATTCCGACAGCAGGGAAGCGGTCTCGACGTCCGGGGGAACGTGATACAGATCGGCGTATAACCGGCTGCCGAGCGTGAACTGCTGGAAGTAGCGCATCACCGGCGAGCGCGCAAACTCACGCGGATGCCCCAGCAGCGCATCGAGCAGGACGTCGAATTCTCCCACGCGGTCGATGTCCGACTCCACGTGTCCCGCTTCCTGCCGGAAGATTTTGGCGGCCGAAAGGGAAGGGGATTCGCCGCCCAGCGCCCCGGTGCGGCGCGCCCACCCGGTGTAATCCGGATCGGGGCGCTCGAGCGTCTCTTTTTGAAGGACGGTCATCGCCCGGAAGAGATCGGCGGGCAGGTGCAGATCCGGATTGGCACACCAGATCGCAAAGGCGTCGGTTGCGGCGCAGATCCCGGCGATATCCCACTCGCAGGTGATCCCTTGTGCCTCGAACGCTTCGATTTCGGATTCTGGAAGCTCCCGATCCGGATTACCCATCTGGCGCGAGAAGTGCGCGACCGTCCGGCGCAGCGCCTCGCGGTACCCGCCCGGATGGATCAGCACGCCATCGAGATCGAATAGCCACAGGTTCATTTGTGTCGCCTCTGCAACTCGGCTTCCAAATCCGCCAGCCCTAACCCGCGCGCGGCGAGCAGTACCAGCGTGTGGTAAATCAGATCGGCCGCCTCGCATACGACCCGCTCATCACTCTCTCCCAGCGCCGCGACGATCGTTTCGGTGGATTCCTCACCAACCTTCTGGGAGATTTTTGGCAAGCCTTCGCGAAACAGGCCGCTGGTGTAGGATTCTTCTTTGGGATTCGATTTCCGGTCGTGAATCACCGCATCCAGTGTGTGCAAAAAACCTGCGGAAGTTTCCTGCGTTTGCCCCGCGACGCGCGTGTAGAAACACGAGCGCTCGCCGGTGTGACAAGCCGGTCCGGCAGGGATCACACGCAAAAGGATCGCATCCGCGTCGCAATCCAATACCACCTCCATAACGCGCATCGTATTACCGGAGGTTTCGCCCTTGCGCCAGAGTTTGTTGTGTTCACGGCTCCAGAAGTGCGCTTCCATCGTGCCGAGCGTTTTCTGCCAGGCCTCCGCGTCCATCCAGGCCAGCATCAGCACTTCGCCTGTCCGTGCGTCCTGCGCGACGGCAGGCACCAAACCTTGATCGTTGTATTTGGGTTCCATAAATTCTCCAATCACCGACCTAACCCCCTTACCCCTGCACTCCTTTCCCCCTTCCTTTAAGGGAAGGGGGAGAGGGGACGGGGGATAGGAGGTTAGGTCAACCTAACTTTCACTCCCTTTTGATCCAGATACTTTTTCAGCTCCGCCACCGTGGTGATCCCGTAATGGAGAAGCGATGCGACCAGCGCGGCGTCGGCCTTGCCTTTGGTGAGGACCTGGTAAAGATGTTCGGCCTTTCCGCCGCCGCCGGATGCGATTACCGGGATGCGCACCGCCTCGGCCATCTTGCGCGTCAGGTTGATTTCGTAACCTTCCTGCGTCCCGTCGGCGTCAATCGAATTTACCACCAGCTCGCCGGCTCCGAGTTCTTCGCCGCGTCTGGCCCAGGCCAGCGCGTCGAGACCGGTGCGGTTGCGCCCGCCATGGGTGACGATCTCGTATCCGGAAGGCGTGGCAGCCGAGGGTGGCACGGCCAGCACGTCCATCGAAAGCACGACGCACTGCGCGCCGAAGGCCCGCGAGGCTTCGGCGATCAATTGCGGATTCTGCACCGCAGCGGTATTCACATTCACCTTCTCCGCGCCGGCCAGGAGCACCTTGGAGCAATCCTCGACCGTGCGCAATCCGCCTCCGACCGAAAACGGGATGAAAACCTGAGCGGCGACCGCACTGACCACATCGAGGAGAATCTCGCGATGATCGCTCGAGGCGGTGATGTCGTAGAAGACCAGCTCGTCGATCCCGGCTTCGTAGTAACGGCGGGCGGTCTCGACCGGATCGCCGATGTCACGGGTGTCGACAAATTTAACGCTCTTGGCGAGTTTCCCGTCGCGCACGTCCAGACAGGCGATGATTCTTTTGCTGAGCATTTATTCCACCTGCACTCTCCCGTTCCACCCGGCGAAGTTGGTCAGAATCCGCAACCCGGCGGGCCCGCTTTTTTCGGGATGACGCCACGCCGCAGCTCATATTCCCAATTCTCCGCATGCACCTGCCACGGCCGCCACACCAGATCGATTCCGTTTGCGACCTTGGGCATGAGCCCCTCGGCGAAACGGAAACCCCAATTGCGGTCCTCGTAATCCGCCACCAAGCCTACGGTGTAGCCCCGCGTATCGGCGGCGTAGTCCCAGGCGCCGTTGTTGTCCACGGCCCAGTTGTTGAATTGAAAATGGGTATCGGAGCCGACCGAATTCACGTCAAAGAAATCCGGCAGACTGAACTTGCCGAAACGAATTTCCAGGCGGCGGCGCGGCAGCTCGTCGAACAGGGACAGAAAACTACGCTGGTTCTCAGTTTTATCTTTGCTCAACGCGAACACCTTGTGGATCATCCCGCGCCCCAGGTAAGGCTCTTTGCTCAATAGCGGATTGCGCACGATGTCCAGATCCGTATTCCCCGCCAAGCCTAAGCCGGTGCTGAGCGCCGACCCGCCGGCTTCTTCAATGTCCACCAGAAGCTCGGTGGAATTATTGATCCGCACGCCAGTGTAGAGCGTCATCACGCGCGAAGTGGCTTTGTCATAGTCCGGACTGAGGCTGTTCTTCCCGCTGTAGTCGGCGTGAAAGTCGGGATGAGTTTGGAAGAT
>JBEKDW010000237.1:0-4046 GCA_050014155.1 Anaerolineales bacterium | reverse complement strand
CAGCCCGCCCCGGTCAGCCCATCGGGCAGGCCGGTTGTGCTGCTTGATAATCTTCGTGCGCTCGCCCGGAGTTTAAGCTCCGTTCTCTCAACAGCGCCCGGTAAACCGGGCTTCCGCCCAATTGTTCTGAAAATTTTTTCAATCTATTCAGTAGATGCTCTACTCGGCGAAAACAAAGCGTTTGGGATAATCCTTCACTTGACAATATTGGTTTCAAGCCCGGCTTAAGCCGGGCGCGGTTAATAGTCCGGGGCTTTAGCCCCGGATGAAAGTGGTTCCTCGGAGATATCAGTTCCTTTGGCCAATAAAATAAATAAAAAACACTATATGAAAATTTATTCCTCGTTCGTACCCAGAACCGTTTGAATCATCTCGCTCATCCTGCCCGCTTGGTCGGTTATGCCTTGACGATCGCGTGTCAAATGCGCAAGGAATTCTATATTCCCCGCCGGCCCCTTCAAGGGAGAGAGCATCAATCCCTCGACGGAAAATCCCGCCTGCAGGGACGAACGCAGAACCTCCTCCAGCACGCTACGGTGTACGGCAGGATCCTTCACCACCCCGCCCCTTCCCACCTGGCCCCGTCCGGCTTCGAATTGAGGCTTGATAAGCGCAACCGAACGACCATCGGGCTTCAGCCAGCGGATGAACACCGGAAAGAGCAGGCGCAGCGAGATAAACGCGACGTCAGCGGTAACCAGGTCCACCGGTTCGGGGAGCGCTTCGAGGTAGCGCGCGTTGTGCTCCTCCAGGACGACCACACGCGGATCGTTGCGCAGTTTCCAATCCAGGATGCCTTTGCCGACGTCGATGGCATACACCCTTGCAGCGCCGCGCTGCAAAAGACAATCGGTGAACCCGCCGGTTGATGCGCCAACATCCGCGCATATCCATGCTTCGGGGGAAATGGAAAAGCGATCCAGCGCGGCTTCCAGTTTCTCCCCGCCGCGGGAAACGTAGCGCGGCATTTCGGTCAGTTCGATCTTTGTCTCCGGCGGAAGAAGCTTCCCCGGATGGACCGCTTCCCCGCCGTCGACCTTGACGCGCCCGGCGAGGATCAGGCGCTGGGCAAGCGAACGGGTGCCGACCAGCCCGTGTTCGACCATAAGGATATCCAACCGCTGTTTTTTTCCATTCGGCATGGACTTACCCGGCCTTCGGAAAAGAAACGGGGCGGCCAGTGGGCCGCCCCTTGCAGGATGACGAGTTTCTGGTAGACAGAACGATTTCCCTTCGCATCGCCGGTCAGGAAATGATCTGCGGAGGTGGAGGCGCGGCGTTCTTTCCTTTATATTGGTACCAAAGATAGCCGCCCAATGCACCCAAACCGACCATGAGGACCAAATCCAGAATGACGCAGCAACCAAGGGAGACAAAGGTGCCCAAGGTTGAGCTGGTGGAATCGAACGCCGAGGACCCCATCCCGGTAATTTGGCCTGCCAGGCTGTTGACAGTTTCGGGAGTGAATATCACATAGGTTTTGACCAACGTACCGACGACGTTTCCGATGATCCCAAGGATCCCGGCGATTAATCCCGCGACACCTCCCGAGAGGGCGGCTTTGTTCGCGAGTTGCGATTTATCAAAGAAGACAGCCAACGCTCCCGCGAAAAGCCCAAGGATGATCGCTTCGACTGGTGTGCACAATCCCATGGCGATACTGGTTACCAATAAATACACAAAAGCAATGGCTCCCACGATGATGCCGGATTTAATCATTTTTCCTCCTCTTCAAAAACCCGTCTCCGATCCGAATGATGAGGCGCAGTGCAATCTCCAAGCATCCCCAATCCGCGTTTCCATTCCGCCGGAAAAAGCATCCTGCTTTAGACCGACGCTTGCGCGGTAACATCCGGAGGCGGAGTGTTTGTTTTTCTGTGGATATACCAGAACCACAGCCTGCCCCCCAGCGCGCCCAGGCCGGCCATGATGGCAAAGAGTACCAGCCCGCAGAAACAGGAAGAGAAAAAGGAACTGAGGATCCAGGATGTTTGGCTCGTCGGTGCGGATGCCAGGTCGCATAAACCCGGCAGACATGCCACCGGGGTCTTTCCGGAACCGGCGACAAGCATGATGATGGTTCCGCCAATCGTTTCTCCGACCAGAGCCGCCGCCCCGGCAATCATCCCGGCGACTGCCCCGCGGACGGCGGATTTTTCCGCTTCCGCCGGTTTTTCAAAATAGACGCACAAGCCCCCGGCAATTAATCCGAGAACCGCGGCCACCATCGGGCTGCAGACACAACAAACATAATTCAGCAGCGAGGTAATGATCACCAGGATAAGCGTGATTGGAGCCATAATAATGCTGGATTTGGCCATAGTCCCTCCCATGGATGATCTCCGCAAATTATACCAAGAGATGAATAATCGGATGCCGACATCCGAATCGAAAAAAGATTACGATCGGTGAAATCCCACGGGATAAGATTACGTTTCAACCTTACCGAAAGTCGGTCAACAGATCCTACGGCGCCAAGGCGCGAAGCTAATGATTTTTTATTCAAGCCTGCCGGGTATATAATTTCCTTATGGTTGATCTTCCGCTTTCCGGACGCACGGCCGTCGTCACCGGAGCCGCGGTCCGGCTTGGGCGCGCGATCGCCCTGGGGCTGGCTGCGCGCGGCGCCGACATCGCCCTGCACTACCATTCCTCCGAGGCTGACGCGCTGCGTACGGCGGAGGAAATTCGCGCCCTGGGCAGGCGTTGCCTGCCCGTCTCGGCTGACCTGCAAAACCCTTCTTCGCCCGCGAAGATCCTGGAAGCGGCCGACGCTTTCTTTGGAAGGGCCGACATCTTGATTAATTCAGCCGCTGTTTTCGAGACGGGTACGCTGTCCGAGACCACGCCGGAACTCTGGGAAAAGACATTCGCGATCAACCTGCGTACGCCGTTTTTCCTTTGCAAGGCGTTTGCGGCTCAAACGGATTCCGGGGACATCATCAACCTGACCGATGCAACCGCCGACCGCTCCGGCGCAAAGTACCTTGCGTACTCGTTGACCAAAATCGCGCTGATCGCCTTCACGCGTGACCTGGCCAAATCCCTGGCTCCGGGAATCCGCGTGAACGCGGTTGCGCCCGGTGCGATCCTTCCCCCACCCGGTCAGGGGGAGGATTATCTCAACCGGTTAGTATCCCGCATCCCCTTGGGCAGGCATGGGAGTCCGGAGGATATCGTCGGCGGCGTGCTTTATCTGCTTGCGGCTCCTTATGTTACCGGTGAGATTTTGCACATTGCCGGCGGTTCGGATTTATAGGCGGCGGGGAGGAAGCGAATGACGGACTCGCTGTTCATCAAGGATCTTCTGGTTCGCACTGTACTGGGGGTAAGTGACGAGGAGCGGCGCGACAAACAGGATGTTCTCATCTCCGTGGTGATGGAAACCGACACGTCGGCGCCGGGGGAATCCGACGATCTGGCGGACGCGGTCAACTACCGGATGATATCGAAAAAAATCCTCGCCCTGGCGGAGCACTCGCAATTCCGTCTGGTGGAACATTTCGCCGAAGAGGTTGCCGGCCTTTGCCTGCTGGAACCGCGCGTGCAGCGCGTTCGCGTGACGGTGGAAAAACCCGGCGCGCTGCGGTTCGCGCGGTCGGCGGGCGTCACGATCGAACGGGGCGCGGGCAGTGGCTGATCACTTGGCCTGGCTGCTGCTTGGATCCAACATCCGGCCGGAACGGAATTTGCCCCGCGCGGTGGATTCGATCGCCAAGCAGGAGACCTTGCTCGCCATTTCATCGGTGTGGCAATCGCCGCCTTCCGATGGATCTGACCAGCCGGATTACTTGAATGCGGCAATCCTGATCCGCACGGTAAAATCGCCGGCGGAGATTTATATCGATATCATCGCCCCCATCGAACAATCGCTGGGACGCATGCGCAAGGCGGATAAATTCGCGCCCAGAACGGTGGACATCGACTTGGCGATGTACGACGACCTGGTGGAGGAATTCTCCGGGAGAAAACTCCCCCACCCGGATATTCTCACGCGATCTTACGTCGCGCTACCGCTGGCCGAAATTTCGCCGGATAAAACTCAC
>JBEKDW010000236.1:0-4054 GCA_050014155.1 Anaerolineales bacterium | reverse complement strand
TATTTCTATGATGTTAAAGTTGCGGAGGTTGGGGCAGAGTGAAAAGGAGTTGATTAAGTTTGCGGATCGGATATCCCATGACCCGTCAAACCGGAATTGACTGCCAGGTATAATTCCATATCTGGGCAATCGTGGAAATTGGATTTTCATCGAGGAAGGATCATCCATGCCGGAAAGAACTCTCGCCCGTGACCTTAAAGCGTCCGTAGGCCGTCGCATCAGGCTTCAGGGCTGGCTCCACAATCTCCGCAAGCAGGGAAAAGTGAATTTCCTGATTCTCCGCGACCGGACAGGAATTATCCAGGCGGTGGCTTCGCCGGAGGAGATCGAAATCCTTCAGGGTTTGCAGATGGAGACTGTCCTCGAAATCGAAGGAACCGTGGTGGAAGCAGCTCCCGCGCCGGGCGGATTCGAGCTGCAGAATATCGTTCTCAGGATCATCAACCCGGTGACCGATGTCGCTCCGTTCAGTTTCCATCAAAAAGAATTTAATGCCAACCTGCCGTACTTCCTGGATCATGCTGCAGTCGGCCAGCGGTTTCCACGCCAGCGGGCCATTCTGAAACTGGCCGCCTCCGCGGTCGAGGGGTTCCGAAAAACACTGCGGTCGCTCGGGTTTACGGAGATCTTCACCCCAAAGATCGTCGGAAGCGTGACGGAAAGCGGAGCCAACGTATTCCAGATCGATTATTTTGGCCAGCCCGCTTACCTCGCGCAAAGTCCGCAATTTTACAAACAGATAATGGTCGGGGTGTTCGAGCGCGTGTTCGAAGTGGCACCGGTTTTTCGGGCGGAGAAGTTCGACACCGCCCGGCACGTGAACGAATACCTGAGCCTGGATGCGGAAATGGGGTTCATTGAAAATCACTTTTCGGTAATGGACGTGGTATCCACGGTTATCCGGGGGATGCTTCAATGTATCCGTGAAAATATTTCCGTCGAGGACCGGGAACTGCTCGAGCTCGAATTCCCGGCCGTCCCGGACTCCATCCCGTGGATCTATTATCCCGAGGCGCAGGAGATGATCTACAAGCGGTACGGGATCGACGCGCGCGGGGAGCCGGACCTTGCCCCGGAACACGAGAAAGCGATCGGCCGCTGGGCCAAGGAAGAACATGGCAGCGATTTTGTTTTCGTACCGGGGTATCCAATGGTTAAACGACCGTTCTATACTCATCCCTCCCCGGAGGATCCGCGCTTTTCCAACAGCTTTGACCTGCTTTTCCGCGGGATGGAGTTGGTGACGGGCGGCCAGCGGTTGCACCGGTATGACGATTATGTCGCGGCGCTGGAGCGGGCGCATTACCCGGTCGAATCTTTCAAGGAATATCTGGAATGCTTCAAATTCGGCATGCCGCCGCATGGGGGTTTTGCCATCGGATTGGAACGGTTTGTTGCCCAACTCTGCCGGTTGGACAACGTCAAGTGGGTCACGCTTTTTCCGAGAGATATTAATCGGCTGCGACCGTAGAAGATTCCAGGCGAGGAAGACCCGGACGATATAGTATTCGCGGTTGCTGGGGTCGTCTCCTGGATCAAACCCCTTAAAAAACGGAGGATTAATCCTCGGGCGCCTCCACACTTCCAGGGTCGGCTATGGCTTTCGGCTTCTATGCTACAATTGGATCACTTGTCCATGCTGTGACGCAGATCGGCTTCCTTTTGTCGCGCATCCAGACGAGAAATTCACTGAACCGGAATGGAGAGATATGGAAATAAAACTGTACGTGGGGAATTTGTCTTACTCGACAACCGAGGACGATCTGCGCACTTTGTTCGCCCAGGCCGGCACGGTCCAGTCGGTCACGATCATCAAGGATCGCGACACGGGCCGCTCGAAGGGTTTCGCTTTTGTGGAAATGGGAACCCAGGTGGAAGCGCAGCAGGCCATCAGCCGTTTTAATGGCCAGCAAATGCAGGACCGCGCGCTGACCGTCAACCTCGCCCGTCCGCGGGAAGAGCGTCCGCGGGGCGGCGGGTTCGGCGATCGCGACCGGCCCGGCGGCGGCGGCGGCGGCGGACGTTCGCGCGGTGGACGCAACGATCGCCGCTAGTTCGGAACGCTGTTCGACATCAATTGATTCAGGCGGGCAGGCGGAAGGAGGCGATTACCCTTCTTCCGCCCGCCCATTACAAAAGCATTCCGCCACATCCGCCGGATGCCATTGAATTTTTTCCGACGCTCCATGAATTGGGGCGTTTTTTTATCCGATGCATCCGACCCATCGGGGGATCATGGCGCTTGGCATCTCATGCGCTAGGATTTGCAAACCATCCTCAGGAAAAGGAAGCACCCCACAGGAAAAAAGAAACAGATGCCGCAACCTGAACTGCTCGTCGATTGTCATTGCCATACCGGTGAGAATCCGCTCTGGCATCCGCTGGAGCGATGCATCTATTGGACCGACATCCCCCGTGAGAACTTGTTCCGGTATTTCCCTGCGAGCCATCGATCGGAACAATGTTACAGCGGCGGACCCGTCGGAGGTTTCACGATCCAGGCCGACGGTGCGCTGCTTCTGTTCATGGCCCGCGGTGCGGTGGCGGTTTGGAACTGCGGCGAGCTGCGATCCGTCGTGGATGGAATTCCCGACGAGAGCGAGGAACGCTTCAACGACGTCATCGCCGATCCGGCCGGGCGCGTCTTTTGTGGAACGATAGCCACACCGGCGCACGCCGGCCGTCTATACCGTCTGGATCCGGACGGCTCGCTGCTTCGGCTTTTGGATGGCGTCGGAATCCCGAACGGAATGGGCTTCACGCCGGACCGGCGCCGGATGTATTTCACCGATTCCAAGGCGAGGCGAATCTATCTTTTGGATTACGACGTCTATACCGGCGGGCTCTCCAACCGGCGGGTGTGGCTGCAGACGCCCGAGGGCGCGGGGGAGCCGGACGGGATGACTGTGGATTCCCATGGCAACGTCTGGTCCGCGCGCTGGAATGGCTCGGCGCTGTATCGCTATACGCCGGATGGACTCGAGGATCATTGCGTGGAGTTCCCTGCACGCAAAGTTTCCAGCGTTACCTTCGGCGGCGACGATCTGCAGGATCTCTATGTGACCACGGCTTTAGCAGACGGATCGCGGACTGAAGAGGGAGCGGGTGCGGGGGCGCTCTTCCGTTTGCATACAGAGACCCCCGGTGTTCCGGAATTCTTCTCGCGCATCGGACTGTGAGGGACTATGGACCATACGTCGGCGTTTCCCATGGACCTTCCGGGCTATACCCTGCGATGGCTGAAGCCGGATGACGCGATTATTCTTCAACGGCTATTTGATCGATGTCCGGATTATGCGGAGATAGTGGAAGGCGAGGAAGTCTCACCTACAGCGGCGGAGGAATTATTCCAATCGCTTCCCCCTGGCGGATCGTTTTCCAACAAGTTGGTTGCCGGAATTTTCCGTCGGGGAGGAGAGATTGGCGGAGTGCTGGAAGGTATGAGGCATTATCCGGAGGAAAATATTTGGTGGATTGGGTTGTTGCTGCTTGCACCGGAGATGCGAAATCAGGGGTTGGGTCGAAGTCTATTGGAAGCCTTCATTGACTATGCGCGCGGGAATGGGGGGAAAGCGGTCATGTTGGGAGTGGTCGAGGACAGCCTTCACGCCTACCGTTTCTGGTCAAAAAATGGGTTTGACCTGGTGCGAAAAACCGAACCCCGACCGTTCGGAAAGAAAAATCAGTCGGTATTTGTGATGCGGCGAAAAATAGAATAGAAAATGTAGGGTGGATATCGGCGCTGTCCAAATGGGATGGATGAATGTTCGTGATTCATCTTTATTTGCTATCGGTGGAAAGCAAGGAAGGTAGATTAACATTTCGATTGCGACTGTGATGATATCATTCCAATGCTCGTAAACGGCGGAAAAGGGAGAGTTGTGGAATCTGGAAAAAGCAATTGCCGATTGTTCGTTGTCTGTTGCGTTGATCAATCGCGGCTCGGCGGGCGACGACGTCGTTCTCAAGGCGGATGACATCGGTTTATTTGATGCGCCAAAACATGCAAGAAATTAATGGATGAAGGAAGACATTGCCGATTTCATCCAGGAAC
>JBEKDW010000235.1:0-4066 GCA_050014155.1 Anaerolineales bacterium | reverse complement strand
ATCGTCAATTGGATCGCGCTGATGGGAGCCTCCTTCGACGAGACGGAAGACGTATTCAGCCTGGAAGAATTGGTCCGACGTTTCGATCTGAAGCACCTGAATCCCTCGCCGGCGGCGATCAGGTTCGAAAAGGCGGATCACTTCAACGGAACCCACATCCGTTTGCTTTCGGTGGAAGATCTTGCGGCGCGGTTGAAACCGGTTTTTGAAAAGGCCGGGTATACCGCCAACGGGGAACGGCTGCGCAAGGTGGCCGCTGTGGTGCAAGTGCGGATCGTCACACTCGACGAAGCCGTGCCGATGGGCGGGTTTTTCTTCCGCGACGAAGTCCATCCCGAAGCGCGCGATCTGATCGGCAAGGGACTTACTCCCGCGCAATCGGCGGATGCGCTACGCGCCGCGCACGAAATCCTCGCCGCCCAAGCCCCGTTCGATCCCGCGCCGGCCGAAGAGGCTTTGCGCGCACTGGCGGAGCGGCTGGGATGCAAGCCGGGGGTGCTGTTCGGGATGATGCGCGCGGCGATCACGGGCCAGACTGTCAGCCCGCCGCTCTTTGCCAGTATGGAGATCATTGGCCGGCAGACTTTTCTTGCGCGCCTGGAATCGGCGGAAACGATGTTGCGCGGGATTTAAATCGGGACGGCGGTAGAATATTACAGCGTGGAAGTGAATTGCTCGTCATGCCCGAGTGTTCTCGGCGGGCATCCAAGAGAATTTACCGCTCTTCGCTCAACTCTGGGTAGATGCTTGAACTGGATCCCCGATAGAACCACTCGGGGACGACGATCCGATTATCGCATCAGCAACGGTTGAATTTTGAAAACTAGAGTAAAATATATTCGTAACAATCTACAAGGGGGAAACGCTCATGAGCCAACTTGCCACGATGTATAGAATCCAGGACTTGCCTGCCGAGGAACGGCCGAGGGAGCGACTGACCGCGACCGGACCACAGGCGCTATCCACCGCCGAGCTGATCGCGGTGCTCCTGCGCACCGGCGGGCGCGGCCACGGCGCGATACAGACCGCCCAGACTCTGCTTCAGCAGACCGGCGGGCTGCACGGATTGCGCAAAGCATCCATCTCCGACTTATGCGCCGTTCCTTTTGTCGGCCCCTCCAAGGCGGCGTTGATCCTGGCCGCGGTCGAACTCGGGCGCCGGCTCGCCGTGTCGGACGCGGAGGAGGCGCCGACGGTTTCCTCTCCGGCAGCGGCGGCGGGGCTGGTGCAGTATGAAATGTCGGGATTGGAACAGGAGGAGTTGCGGACGATTCTGCTGGATTCGCGCAACCGGCTGATCCGGATCCACGCGGTCTATCGCGGTTCGCTGACCACTTCCCTGATCCGCACCGGCGAGGTATTTCGCGAGGCGATTAAGGCCAACGCGGCCGGGATGATCGTCGTGCACAACCATCCCAGCGGCGATCCCTCACCCAGCCCGGAGGATCTGTCCGTCACGCGCAACCTCGCCGAAGCCGGACGGCTTCTGGACATCCCGGTGCTGGACCACGTTGTCATCGGTCGGGGGAGATTCGTATCCATGCGCGAGCAGGGATTGGGGTTTTTGGAAAAATAGCCGACGCAGGGTTTTGATCTTCCACTGACAGAAATTTTCCGGCAGCCGCGATTAATTGTCTATCTGAGACCGAAAAAAAGGAATTCCGAGGTGGCCTCTTTCCAGGAAGAATCCACCCGTTCCACCATCGCACCCGACGGCCCGCGGCCAATGTCCGCCAGCAGGGATTCGAGCGCAGCACGGGAGCCCTCGGCGATCAGCTCCACGCTGCCGTCAGAACGGTTGCGTACCCAACCGGTCAGGGCAAGTCCCATCGCGCGCCGCAGAACGAACGCGCGAAAACCCACTCCCTGCACCTCCCCGCACACTTCCGCGTGCAGACGCGCCTTCCCTGTCATTGCGCCGTTTTCTTTTCCACAGGAATTGGTTTCCTTCTCCGCCGGAAGATCCATCCGGCAGCCAATACCCCGGCGAGCAGAACGGATGCACCCAAGACCAGCGTCCAGGTGGTGATTATACAGGTCTGCTTTTCCGTCAACCCGGCGCGCCAGGATTTTTCCAGCGTTTCCAGATTCTTCCCCGTCGATCCGACAACTCCCTGTCCGCAATCCACGCCGGCTGCATAATCCTCCATCGCTTTTCGAACCGCCGCCAGTCCGTAGTTTCCCCGAAGATATGAGACAAACGATTTGCTCTCGGCGTACGCCAGAAGCGCGGGATGCTCATCGGATGGAAACGTGCGGCACAACGTTGCGACGGGGATCAGGCTTCCGTCCTTCGCCGCCTGTTGCAGCACCTGATCCGTCCCCGGCCGGGGTACCATTTCATACCCGGCCGCCATCCCCTCCACCAGCCAAAGCGGCAGAGAGGTATAGGCGCCCTTCCATTTAGCGCCCAACAGAACGTGAACGGTCTCGTGCGGGAGTAGCGTTACGAGCGCCTGCCTTCCTTCCGCGCCGGATGCCGCCGCGATAAGGATGATCCCGGAAGTGGGATCCGAGATCGCTCCCTCCCAGCCGTAGGCGAGCTTTCCCAAACCGGAATGGAAATCCGCAAGGCGCGGATATATATAGAGCGACGTTTTTTCCGGGATTGGGGTTTCCAGATCAGCCGAGATTGTTCCGAGGTCCAGAAGCAGCAGGTCAGCGGCATCCTCCGCCGACCCGTTATCCCCTTCCACCCAGTGGATCGTTGCGCGTCCTTTTTCGAGGACTTGCCAGGAATAGCGGTCATCGAGATATTGCAGTGATTGTTTTTCGGAGACGATTTTGTCACCCGAATTAAGGGTGACCTCCCACCAATAAGCGATCGAGGAAAAAGGAAAGACCGGTTCAGAGTGCAAATCCCGGCGGGCCGCGAGCGTAGACCCGTCTTGCGCGGAAATTTCCGCGGGATACACGAAGGAACGGAAGGAAGAGTCTTCGAGGACCAGTTCCGCATCCCGCACCGGTTCGAGCGATTGGACCGTCGCGGAAAAAACCATCGCGCTTCCGAAGGTGACGCGCGCGGGATTTGGAATAACCGTCGGGCCATCCCGGCGCGTACCCGGCGAGCCGAAGAGCGCGGGGGCAAAAAGGAAGAGATAAAACCAACTAGGCATCGGTTCCCGACCGATCCTTGTAAACAGCATCGAAGGGGAATTCCATCGGATGAATGCGGAAGACCTTCATGAGTTCATTGGAAAAGAGACGGGGAATGGGAAGCGGTTCCGTGCGCCGGAGGGGGGTTGCAGGGATTGAATCGCCCGGGCAGGAGGTTTTCACTCCTCCGGATCCTCGTCTTCCTCGTCGTCCTCGTCGCTCTCTTCGTCTTCCTCGTCCTCATCGTCCAAAGTCAACAGGGGAAGATCGCTGATCGAATCCTGAAATTCCGCATTCTCCAGGGCTTCTTCGATCCGATCCCATTCGTCGCTTTCGGCTTCCCCCTGTAATTCCTCCAAAGCCTGGCGCGCCGATTCGCCCCCGATCTCGCCGAGGGAGTCGATCGTGTTCCAGCGGACGTTCCCATCCGGGTCTTCCAGCAGTTCGATCAGCAGCGGGACGGCGCTGCGCAAGCCGAGGGCGCCCGCGGCGCGCGCCGCCTCCGCTCGAAGTGCGGGCGAGCGGCTGCCCAGTTCCTTCAGGATGGTACCGGACCAGCGGGAATCTGCCGACCGGCCCATGGCAAAGAGCGAGCTGGCCTTCATCGATTCTTCGTGGTGGCGATAGGCTTTTGCGAGAATCTCGTGTACTCCCGGCTCGGACGAAAAGCCGATCGATTCCACCGCGCGCCGCCTTACTTCCAGATCGTCCTTCCCGCCGGCGACGACTTTCAACCGTTCCACGATCCTTCCACCAATCGAAGCCGGAATTTTTTCCAGTTCCATTCGTTCCACGAACGCACCCAGCGCCGAAGCGGCGGCGGAGCGCACCGCGGAATCCGAATCCTTTTCCATCAACTGCAGGAACCGGTCGATCAGTTTAGGATCCTCACATTCCCACAACGTCCGGATCGCGTGCACCCTCACCCCGCCGTCCGCATCGTCAAGGGTGACGTGCGCGATGGCGGTAA
>JBEKDW010000234.1:0-4098 GCA_050014155.1 Anaerolineales bacterium | reverse complement strand
ATTGGTATCTTTGGCCTGCCCGGGGGTTCCAGGGTGACGTGATGCTGGGTTCATTTAATGGTCTCGCCTTCTACTAAGAAATCCGAATCAGGATTGACGGATAAAGGCGGCAAGTCTTTTTTATAGAGCTATTTCAAAAAAAGCTGAGAAAACGAGAAAAAACAGCTAATTGCCGATATTCCACGGAATATGGGAGAGGAAGGCTCGCATTTATCTAGAAGATTATTAAGGGCGACAAGATCATGTTTTCATTCCGGAATGCCGATTTTGCTTATTGACAAACAAATAAATGACGTTATTATGGTAACGGTACCATAGTTGGGCGATAAACCGATAAAGGATTGACGAACTAGATGCCAACCATTCGAGAGGTGGCGAAACTGGCTGGTGTTTCGGCCATCACGGTCTCGCGGGTCATTAATAATTCTGATTACGTTAATAACAAAACAAAGAAGCGCGTCCAAGCCGCGATCCGGCAGTTGGGGTATGTGCCCAATACGCTGGCGCGCAGCTTGCGCTCCCGGAGGACTTGCACGTTGGCTCTTGTGCTCACCGATATCACCAACCCTTTCTGGACTACCGTCGCCCGGGGAGCGGAAGATGCGGCGAGTAAAGCGGGTTTTAGCATGATGCTTGGAAATACGGACGAATCGGAAGAAAAACAAGCGCGCTACATGCAGGCTCTCTTGGAAAAACAAATTGATGGGATTTTATTTGTGCCGGTGGGAAATACCCCGGCCGTAATTCGTATGTTGAAACGGCAGGATGTGCCGGTGGTGGTCTTGGATCGTAGAATAACGGGCGGCAGGGCGGATGTCGTCCGATGTGATTCGGAGGGGGGAGCATACAAACTCACCAATTTATTGCTCTCGCTTGGCCATCGGCGGATTGGCGTGCTGAGCGGTCCGCAGAGTATTTCCACTGCCGAGGATCGCGTTCAAGGATATCGAAGAGCCCTCGCGGAACAAGGGGTGCCGATCCAAGCGGAGCTTATGCAATATGGTAAATTCACCGTAGAGAGCGGCGCGGAGATGGCGCATTATGTGCTGAAGCTTTCTCCAAGGCCGACAGCCATCTTCGCCGGGAATAACTTTATCGCCATCGGAGCCCTAAAGGTGATGCAAGAACTACATATCCGCGTTCCGGAGGATGTGGCGCTGGTCGGATTTGATGATCTTCCGGCGAATTTGACGATCGATCCCTTCCTAACAGTGGCCAGGCAGCCGGCATATGAGATGGGTTCACGCGCGGCGGATTTACTCCTTGCAAGGCTCGACGGAACCGCCCCTCGGGGATACCAGGAAGTGGTATTGCCTACAGAAGTCGAAATCCACCATTCCAGCGGATCCCCAGTTTCCATTCGCGGGGCCGGCTCTGCGGTGCCGTCTTGAGTTTTTTTGGGGGGAATTATGGTAACGATACCACATTCAGGAGCGAAAATGGACCAGGCCAAAAATAAAACAGCGCTCGATATTCTTCGAAAGGATGACCTGATCGTCATCGCCGGCGCGGGAGGATTTATCGCCGGGGCATTGACCCGCTACTTTCACGATCAGGGGTTTACCCGCATCCGGGCGATCGACCGAAAGCCGCTGCCCTACTGGTATCAGAGGATCCCCGGGGTGGAATGCCTCTCCATGGATTTGAGCGAAAAGGCCAATTGCATCCGCGCCGTCGAAGGCGCCGTGGAAGTCTACAATCTGGCGGCGGATATGGGGGGAATGGGGTTTATCGAGCACTTCCGAGTGGAATGCCTGCGCAGCATTCTAGTCAACACGCACATGTTAGAGGCGGCATATCGCGCGGGAATCAGCCGGTATTTCTTCTCCTCCTCGGCTTGCGCCTACAACATTACCTTGCAGCAGGACCCGCACGTGCGCGCCCTGAAGGAATCCGACGCCTATCCGGCGATGGCTGAACGGGGCTATGGATGGGAAAAGCTGATGTCGGAGATGTTCTGCCAGGAATATTGGGCCGAACGCCAACTGGAAACGCACATCGCCCGGTTCCACAACGTCTACGGTCCGTGCGGCACCTGGGACGGCGGGCGCGAAAAGGCGCCGGCGGCCATCTGCCGGAAAGTGATTGAAGCGAAGGATTCCGGCAGACCGGAGATCGTCATCTGGGGGGACGGCACGCAGACGCGGAGTTTCATGTACATCGACGACTGCGTAAAGGGAATCGACATGATCATGCACTGCGATCGCCTGGTCGCGACGCCGATCAATCTCGGTTCCAGCGAATTGCTTTCGATTAATGAGCTGGTGAGCCTAGCGGAGGAAATCGGCGGAGTAAAGCTGGAGCGCACATACGACCCGACGGCGCCGCGCGGCGTGGCCGGACGCAACAGCGACAATACGTTCATTAAACAAGTGTTGCACTGGGAGCCCAGCACGCCGTTCCGCGACGGGCTACGCAAGACGTATGCGTGGATCGAAACGCAATTCCAGGACCGCAAGGCGGGCCGGCATACTGTCAAAGAAGTGTATTAGGTCCGTCCATACGGGCGGAAATCGATATCCTTTTACAGGAAGTTCCATGACTGAATCTCAGCCGATAGAAATCACGGATATCATCAGCCAAATTCCCTACCGGATGGCTTTCGCGGGAGGGTGGATCGATCAGCCTTTCATTTCGCGACTCAATCCGGAACCGCCGGGTTCGATGGTTGTGGTGGCACTCGAGCCCACGATTCGTTTCATGGATCGCTGCGGGATGGCAACGAGCACGCGCGAAGTGGCGAAGCGGCTCTGGAACGGCGTCCTCCCCGACCGCGATCCGGCGGAATTGATGCACGAGCTGTATGCCGCGGAAAACAAAGATAAACCGGAGCCCTCCGGTTCGCAAGACATGGCGGGTTTGCTGTATCCCGGTGTGAACAGATTGGACTATGACTATTCCTATGAAGGCGGGATTTTCCCCGTCCATGTGGAATCGAACAATGATCCCGCGGTTGCCCGCTGGCTGGGAAATGTGATCCATGTGATTCCCGTGGCCATGCGGCCCACTTATTACAACCCGTTGGGAATCAAGAATTTGTACCCCGAATGGATAGCCCGGTTGGGGAAGACCGGACGCGATTGCTTTGGCGCGATCCTGGCGCGGGATGAGGGCAAGCTGGGGGCTTCGATGAATGAATGCATGCGATGCTGGGAGACTCTCTTGCCGCATACCATCGCCCATCCTGATATTACGGTCGATTTGAAATCCATCTTGACCCATTATCAAAAGCTGTACGCGGGGGCGATGTATTCTGGTTGCGGCGGCGGGTATTTGTATGTTGTTTCGGATCAGACCGTTCCCGGCGCCATAAAAGTCAACATCCGGATCCGGCACTGACATGAACGACGTCAACGTCTTTGTCGCCGGCGGTTTCTTTTCCCTGCATGCTCCGACCATCCGTTTTTTGGAGGAAGCGGCCAAGCTGGGACGTGTCCATGTCCTCCTTTGGGAAAATGAAACGGAGGCAACCTTCCCGGACCGCTCGGTGAAGTACCCCGTTGCGGAGAGAAGGTACGTTCTGGAGAATATTCGATACGTCTCCTCTGTTTCGGTCGCGGAAGGAAGCATCGGGCGATCTGAACTTCCTTTGCAGAATGGCCTTGCGCCGGATATCTGGGCGGTGCATGAGAAGGATGATCTGGGGACTCGGAAGGCGTTTTGCGAAAAGCACGGCATTCAATATCGCGTCATCCAAGCCGATGACTTGAAGGGATTTTCCAAAATGCCCCTTCCGCGGCAGGCATCCGCGAGGAAGAAGGTTGTCGTCTCCGGCTGCTTCGATTGGTTTCATTCCGGCCATGTCCGGTTCTTCGAAGAAGCATCCGCCTATGGGGATCTGTACGTCGTTGTCGGCAGCGATGACAACCTGCGTTTGTTAAAAGGCGAAAACCATCCGCTCCTCCCCCAGGAGGAACGGCGTTATGTTGTGCAATCCGTCCGGTTCGTCACGCAAGCGCTCATCTCCACCGGGTCGGGGTGGATGGACGCCGAACCGGAAATCGAGCGCATTCGGCCGGATATCTATGTTGTCAACGAAGACGGGGATAATCCGGAGAAAAGGGAATTCTGCAAACAGCATGGATTGAAGTATGTGGT
>JBEKDW010000233.1:0-4103 GCA_050014155.1 Anaerolineales bacterium | reverse complement strand
ATCTTCCAGGCGATCGCGGCCAAGGTAAAGCGCCCCGGCGGCGGCGAGGATCCCTGCTGCGACTGGGTTGGCGAGAACGGCGCGGGGCATTACATCAAAATGGTGCACAACGGCATCGAATACGGGGACATGCAGCTGATCTGCGAGGCGTACCATCTGATGCGAGAGGGGCTTGGAATGAGCGCCGGTGCCATGCACAACGTCATGGCGCAGTGGAACAAGGGCAAGCTCGACTCCTTTCTGATCGAGATCACACGCGACATCCTGGCATACAAAGACGAAGACGGCTTGCCGCTGGTCGATAAGATCCTCGACATGGCGGGGCAAAAAGGAACCGGCCGCTGGACGAGCATCTCCGCGCTGGAAGAGGGCATCCCGCTGACGATGATCGTCGAGGCCGTTCTCGGGCGGTCGCTCTCCGCGCTCAAAGACGAACGCACGGCGGCTTCCCGCGTGCTTTCCGGTCCCGATCCGAAAATCCGCGGCGGCACAAAAGGGTTTGTGGACGATCTGCGCGAAGCCGTCTACGCGTCAAAGATCATTTCCTATACCCAGGGGTACATGTTGATGCGCGTCGCCGCACAGGAATACCATTGGAACCTCAACTACGGCGGGATCGCGCAGATGTGGCGCGGCGGCTGCATTATCCGGTCGGCGTTCCTGGGGAAGATCAAGGAGGCCTACAACCGGGAGCCCGGCCTGGTCAACCTTCTGCTCGATCCGTATTTCAAGCGGCAGATCCAGGCGGCGCAACCGATGTGGCGCCGCGTGATCGTCCAGGCCGTGCAGAAAGGCATTCCGGTGCCGACCATGTCGAGCGCCCTGGCCTTTTTCGACGGCTATCGCCGCGAGTGGCTGCCGGCCAATCTCCTTCAGGCCCAGCGCGATTATTTCGGCGCGCACATGTACGAACGCGTCGACCAGCCGCGCGGCAAGTTCTTCCATACCAACTGGAAAGGCGGCAGCGGGACAGCAACCTCTGGCGCGTATACGGCCTAGTAAATTTCCTTCTGGTCGCCGATCCTCTCCGTGGTAGAATAGATCGAGTATCATACAAAGAAAGCAATCGTCGGGACG
Source organism: Anaerolineales bacterium (assembly GCA_050014155.1). Classification (GTDB taxonomy): domain Bacteria; phylum Chloroflexota; class Anaerolineae; order Anaerolineales; family RBG-16-64-43; genus FEN-1073. Next base: position 3,026 of record JBEKDW010000233.1, on the reverse strand, counting down.
AGTAGGTTGTTAGCGGATTTCAGCGAGCGGGGACGCGATGCAAGCCCCGCAATCCAAGTCAACCGAAAACCCCCCGGCGGCTTGAACCGGAAAGGCGGACCACCGCTGAGTATGGAGAACGGCTCAGCCCCGTTAGCGGCTGCAAGAGCCTCGGAGCCTTATCTTCCGGGGGAATTTGGGTGGAACCGCGAACTCTCTCGCCCCTGTGATGGGGCGAAATTTTTTTAACCGACCTAACCCCTCCTCCAACCCCCTGCCCCTTCCCCATAATGGGGAGGCGAAGGGGTAAAGGGGAGAGGTCAGCCAAGGAGGTCACCATGCCGATCCGCAAAACCGAAAAATATTCCGAGACGCCACTTTACCGGCTGCGCCACTCCGCATCGCACGTGATGGCGCAGGCGGTGATGGAGATGTTCCCCGGCCAAGCCAAGATCACCATCGGACCGCCGATCGAGGACGGTTTCTATTATGATTTCGATCTGCCGCGCTCGCTCACCCCGGAGGACCTAGCCAAGATCGAGAGCCGGATGCGCGAGATCATCCGCGGCGACCACCCGTTCGTCCGCCGCGAGCTGTCCGCCGCGGAAGCCAAGCAGTTGTTCGCCGATCAGCCCTACAAGCTCGAGTTGATCGAAGGTCTCGAGCACGGCGCGACCGACGAGGATGGCAACCCGCTCATCGCCCCGCCGGTGATTTCCATCTACACCAACGACACCTTCACGGATCTGTGCCGCGGACCGCACGTCCAGCGCACCGGGCAGATCAACCCCGACGCATTGAAGCTACTTAACGTCTCGGGCGCCTACTGGCGCGGCGACGAGAAGCGCCCGATGCTGCAGCGCATCTACGGCACCGCGTGGAATTCGGCCAAGGAGTTGGAGGAATACCTTTGGAGGCTGGAGGAGGCCAAGAAACGCGACCACCGCAAACTCGGCAAGGAGCTGGGACTCTTCCACTTCTCCGAAGATATCGGGCCGGGCTTGCCGCTTTTCACGCCGCGCGGCGAGATGATCCGCCATTTGATGGAGGAGTATGTCCGCGATACGCAGACGCGCTACGGCTATCAGCACGTCTGGACCGGGCACCTGGTCAAGGAAGACCTCTACAAACGCTCCGGCCATTACGATAATTACAAGGACGTGATGTTCCCGCCGATGGTCGACGAGAATATCATCTTCCGGCTCAAGCCGATGAACTGCCCAAGCCATATGACCCTCTTTCGGGAAATGGGGACGCATTCCTACCGCGATCTCCCCCTGCGCCTCTCGGAATTCGCGACGCTCTACCGGTATGAAAAGACCGGCGAACTGACCGGCCTGACCCGCGTGCGCGCCCTCACCCAGGACGACTGTCACACCTTCTGCACGCCGGAGCAGATCGAGAGCGAGTTCGCACTTTCCCTGCGGCTCATCCAGGAAGTGCTCGGCCGGTATCGATTCACCGATTACCGGGTGCGGCTCAGCCTGCGCGGCACGCAGGGGAAGTATGTGGCCGACGACGATAAATGGGAGAAAGCCACATCGGCTCTGCGTGCGGCTCTCGACCAGAGCGGCCTGGAGTATGAACCGGTGGAGGGCGAGGCCGCTTTCTACGGCCCGAAAGCGGATTTCCTCGCCAAGGACGTGCTTGGCCGCCAGTGGCAGCTCTCCACTATCCAGGTGGATTTCATCCAGCCCTCAAGGCTGGGGTTGGAATATATCGGCGAGGACGGACAGGTGCATACGCCCGTCGTCCTGCACCGGGCCGTTATGGGCACCACCGAACGGTTCCTCGCCGTCATTCTCGAGCATTTCGCCGGCGCCCTGCCCGTCTGGTTATCGCCGGTCCAGGTTGTGTTGATCCCGATCGCCGACCGGCATTCGGAGTATGCCCGCAAGGTGGAAGCGCAATTGAAAGAAGCCGGAATGCGCGTGGAAATCGATACGCGCGCCGAACGCATGAACGCAAAGATCCGCGACGCGCAGATGCAGAAAATTCCTTACATGCTGGTTATGGGTGACAAGGAAGCAGCCGCCGGCGCGGTAGCGGTCCGCCTGCGCAGCGGCGAGGACAAGGGCGCGATAGCGGTTGAGCAATTTATTGCGATGGCAAAGAAAGCCGTGGAAACCGGGGAATAAAGGAATGTTGGGGCGGGCGACCATTCGCCCGTGCATTCGCCATTCGTAAATCGTCCGTAGGGGCGGACGGCCGTCCGCCCGTACAATCGCAATTCGTAAATCGTCCGTAGGGGCCGGTCGCGACCGGCCCCTACGATTTAATCCTCGCAACGGTTTTCGGATCCGTCAATTCCCGGATCGCGTCCGCGGCCACCCAGCGCGCGGCGCGGGATTCTTGCCGGGCAATGCGGCGGGCGGATGCGACGGCGGCGCGATTCAATGTGCGGTTCCGTTTGCCGATATTTCGCAACGCCCAGTTGACCGCCTTCTTCACAAAGTTCCGTTCGTCGGATGCATACTTTTCGATGAGCGGCAGATATCCGAGGAACAGATCATCGCCCGCATTTTTGTCGTGCCAGGCCAGAGCCGCCATCAAGGCAAAACCGGCCCTCCGGACAAATTCCGGTTTCCGTCTAGTCCACGCCGCTGCCTTGCGTCGGGCGAATCGGGCCCGGTCGAAGAGATTCCCACAAACTTGGTCGCAAACGTCCCACGAATCGAAATCCTTCACCCAATTTTCCATCTGCATCGAAGTCACTTGCGCCGGATCGTCGACGACACCCGCCCGGCGGGCCACGGCCTGATCGTACGGACAGCGGCGGAGGGCGCCAGTCGCGAGGAGCTCGCCGGTGACGTGGTGCGGCTGATGGCGCAGTGGGAGGCGATCGAGGCGGAGGCGAACCGTTCGAATGCCCCGGGTCTGCTCTACCGGGAGCCGGACCTGGCGGTGCGGATCGTGCGCGAGGAGTTCAACCGTGAGTACCGGGGAGTGGTGATAGACGACGTCGAACTCTTCCAACAGGTGCACGATTACGTCGAGCAGGTGAACCCCGAGCTGGCCGACCGGGTCGAGTACTACGACCCGACGGC
>JBEKDW010000232.1:0-4149 GCA_050014155.1 Anaerolineales bacterium | reverse complement strand
TGTGCCGAGCTGAAAAATATTTCCTACCTCTACCCCGCGCCGCATTCCCATTGGAGCGCCGCACGACGGGCAGGCACTCCCTTCGCCGGCCGAGGCAATATCGGCGATCCTATCCGCCTGGAATTCGCGTCCGTAGTTGACGTTGAGCAGGTGGAATCCTTCCAGGTTGGCTCCGGCCACCAGGTTCGGGCTGGAGGGAATGGAATCGTCGGCGATGATTTGCGCCCCGCGCACACCGATCGGGGAAGCATAACCGGGGATCGCTCCCGTTGCGCGGATTTCCTCCTCGCGGGCCGGGCGCAAATCGAGCGCGCCGATCGCATTGGCCAGTTTGGTTTCGTTCACTTCCATATCGCCACGGATGATAGAAAACACAAACTGTTCGCGCCGGTCGTTTCCATCCATCACCGTGGCCACGTGGAAAACCGCCTTGGCCATCCGCGCGGGCGGAAGGTGGAGAAACGAGGCGAGATCTTCGATCGAGGTAACGCCGGGCGTGGCCACCTTTTCGGCCGGCTTTGGATCTTCCGCAGCGGCCGCGGGTTTCCGAAACCGCGCGGCTTGCCGGTTGGCGAGGTAGCCGCAGGCGGAACAGATCAGCAACGTATCCTCGCCGATCGGCGTGAGGTACATATATTCCTGCGCCGCTTTTCCGCCCATCATCCCGGCGTCGGATTCAACTGCCTCTACCGGCAGCCCGCAGCGGCGGAAGATCCGTAGGTAACTTTCAGCATGGGCTTGATATTGCGCTTTCATTCCGGAGGAAGAAGAATCCAAACTGTAGGAATCCAGCATCGTGAATTCCCGGACGCGGATCAAACCGGCGCGCGGCCGCGGATCGTCACGCCACTTGGTTTGAATGTGGAAGATCAGCCGGGGCAGATCCCGGTAGGATCGGATTTCGGAAGCGGCGAGCGTTGCGACGACTTCCTCGTGCGTCATCGCCAGGACCAGATCGCGTCCGGCCCGGTCCTGCAGCCGGCCCATCTCGGCGCCGATCCGCTGCCAGCGGCCGGTGCGCTTCCAGATTTCCGCCGGATGCACCACCGGCATAAGCAGTTCCTGCCCACCGATGGATTCCATCTCCTCGCGCAGGATCCGTTCGATCTTGGTTTTCACGCGGAATCCCAGCGGAAGGAAGCTGAAGATGCCCGAGGCCAGCGGGCGGATGTAGGCCGCCCGGAGCAACAGGCGGGCGGAAGCCGTATCCGCCTCGGACGGGTCCTCGCGAAGGGTGCTACCAAAGCATTCGGAAAAACGCATGCGGCCTCTTCTTTTAAAGACTGACACTTGGTCGTTGATTATCCAGTCGATCCTCTGCCCCCGAAGTCCGGCTTACCGTATGCCTCTACTGGATTTGGTCGCGTTCAATCCAGGTATATCTTCCGAATCGAGGATTCGACATCTTCCACGGTCGGACCATAGTTCCAGTTCATCAACACGACAATGGATAATTTTAATTCAGTGAATCGCTCATAAAACGATTGATAATCGAGCCATTTTCCGGAATGCCAATAAGAACGTATCCCATTCTCGTCCTTGATCTCCCAACCAAACCCGTACGGGTATTTCACGCCATCGTACAACACGGCCGGTTGGAAAGCTTCCGCCAATGTGGATTGGCGGACAATCGCATCGGTGTACAACGCTTGATCGTAAAGGAACATGTCCTCGACGTTTGAATAAATCGTCCCGGAGCCGACGATATCATCCAACGGATTGGTATCCCACGGTTGGATAACTCCTTGATACTTCCCATAACTGTGCGCCAGGAGCGGGTCGGTCTTCTGCCGGGGGTTGGGCAGCGAGAAGGAATTCTTCATTCCCAACGGGCCGAAGATATTTTCTTCCAGAAAATCCGGATACGATTCGCCCGACACGCGTTCGATCAGCGCGCCGAGAACGTCATATCCGGTGTTGCTGTATTTGAATTGGAACCCGGGGTCGAAGAGCAGGCCGTCTGCCGTCGATAGCACCGCCAGTAAATCCGCGTTCGTCGGCCGCGCCGACTGTTGCATCAGCGTCTTATATAAATCTCCGCTATACGCGTCGGGGATGCCCGACGTATCATTTAGCAACCTGCGGATCGTCACGCCGTTTCCGAAATTCGCAAGTTCCGGAAGATATTTTTCGACCGGGTCGTCGAGATCGAGCTTGCCCTTCTCCAGGAGGATCAACACCGCCAGCGCGGTGAACTGCTTCCCCACCGACGCCAGATGGAATATTTGCGAGGGGGTTATCGGTGTACCTTTCGCCAGATCGGCGAGACCGTACCCGGCCTCGTGCACGATTTTTCCATCCTGGATGACGATGACCGCGGCTCCGGGCGAACGGCCGGTTATATATGAAGCGAACAGTTCATCGACCTGGCGCGATTTCACGGACCAGTCCGGGGTTGGTTCAGCCGGAGTGGAGGTTGATATAACGGTGTCAACCGGGGTTGATGTCGCCGAAGGGATTGCCGCGGCAATCGTTGAAGTATTAGAAGCGGCCGGCGCGAGGCCGGACGACGCAAACGGAGTAACCGGTTCCACCGGGGGTGTGTTTCGCGCGCCGGGAGCGCAGGCAGTCAAGAAAAAGACCATCAGAAATGGTAGTGTTCTTATTGGAGATACCATTCCGTTCCGATTCCTCATTACAGGATTATAACTTGAGCTTATCGCTTCCCTCAGGGAGAATCTGACCCCTATCCCTTTTTCCCTTCCCCCTCCCCTTTCTATCTTCCGTCTTGACGACCTAACCTCTATCCCCTAACCCCTTTCCCCTTCCCATAAGGGAAGGGGAAAGGGGTGGGTAGCAACATACTTAATCCTTGAACAGATTAGGGGAAAGGGGTTAGGTCTGGAATCCGCCCGGTGGACCAGGTCCGATAAAAAACCAGCAACCTTCGGAGACGCTTCTTAATAGTCGGTGGTATCATTATTTTCTATGAAGCTAAACCTCGCCCTCGCCCAGATTTCCAACACGCTTGGAAATGTTCCAGCCAACCTTGAAAAACATCTGGCTTTCATCCGACGCGCTCGCCGGCAGGGAGCCGAACTGATCGTATTCCCCGAGCTTTCCCTGACGGGTTACGCATTGCAAGATCTGGCTGCGGCGGTGGCTTGCCGGCCGACCGCGAAGGACCCCGTCTTCCAGCCGCTGCTGAAAGCCAGCCGCGAGATCGACATCGCCGTGGGCTTCGTGGAAGAGGACGTCCGCAACCGATTTTACATTTCGTCCGCGTATCTCTCGGGCGGAGAAGTAGTGCACGTCCACCGCAAAGTTTATCTTCCGACCTACGGGATGTTCGACGAAGGCCGCTTCTTCGCGCTAGGAGACCGGGTTCAGGCGTTCGACACGCGGTTCGGCCGGCTGGGGATGCTGATCTGCGAGGATTTTTGGCACGCTTCGCCCCCCTACCTGCTCTGGCTCGACGGCGCGGATGTCTTCCTCTTTATGTCCTCCTCGCCGGGGCGGGGCTTGGGCACCGGAGAGGTATTGGATTCGGCCAATTGGGTGGAACGGGTGAACCGCGGCTATGCCAGCCTTTTCACCGCGTTCGTGGCTCACACCAACAAAGTGGGGTTTGAAGACGGGTTGAATTTCTGGGGCGGCGCGATGGTATTCGATCCGAATGGAAAGCTCATCGTCCATGGGGCTTACCACGAGGAATCGCTGACTTTAGCCGAACTCGACCTCGACCAACTGCATCGCACGCGGGCCCGGCTTCCCCTCCTGCGCGACGAACGCACCGCACTGGTTCAACGCGAACTGCAGCGCATTCTGGCCGACCACGCCCAAACCACCAACCTGCGATGACAAGGAGCGATATGGCTAGCGGTCCCGACCTTCTGGAAATCAACACATCCCTCGCGCGGAAAGTGCTCGTATCGTTCGTGCGGGAGGAAATTACGCGGACCGGGCTCCGGCGCGCGGTAGTGGGAGTGTCGGGCGGCATCGATTCGGCGCTCTCATGTTATCTTGCCGCCGAGGCGCTGGGGCCGGAGAACGTGCTTGCCGTCTGCATGCCCTACAAACATTCCTCGCCGGATTCCCTCCGCCACGCCGGGCTAGTCATCCAGGCCACCGGCGTCCAAACCCTCACCGTCGATATCACCCCGATGGTGGAACCGATCTTTGAGCAATTCCCGAAAATGAATTCGCGCC
>JBEKDW010000231.1:0-4155 GCA_050014155.1 Anaerolineales bacterium | reverse complement strand
CGAGGGTTCCGCGCGTGGCGTGCAGCACGATTCCGCGCGGGACGTTCCCGGCGATGACGTTGCAGGAGGGCTTGAAAATGACCGGCTTGGAGAGTTTCGATTGCGTCTGCGCGCTAATATCTGTGGAAAGAGGTAAATTCGCCAGCGCGTGAAGCCTGTCCTGTGCATTCACCATCTGATTGATCTTCGTGCAGAATTGGATATAGGATTGGGGTTCCGTCGCGGATGCCTGCGGCGTGACGGTTCCCGTGGGCGATTCTTGCGGGGTTGCGGTGGCGACGTATTGGGCGGCGCTGTCACTCGAAATCAATTGATCGAAAGTTTTTCCGGACGTGCCGTAAATCACCGGATAAATTTTTGGATTGGAATACGGGTAAACCCGGGGAAGAAAATAACGATCGGCGTCGCCGAGGTGCACCGAACGGTCGGCGCGCGTATTTCCGGCAAGGGCGAACTGATATCCGATGGATTTAATGACCTGGGCGGCGCCGTTATTAAAAGAATCGTAGGGAAAGGCAAACCCGATCGGCGTGCGCCCCATTTTTTCGGTGATAATCTGCCGGGCGGTCCCGGCGTCCTCGCGTTGCTGGGCGGCGGTGATCGTGACGTAATCCGGATGATAGACTCCGTGGCTTTCCACCGAGATCAGTCCCTGGCTGGACCAATCCTTGAGTTCTTCCCAACAAACTTTATTCTTCACCCCGCACGCGTCGTTGATCATATTGGTCACGACGAAGAACAGGGCATGAAAGTGATATTGCTTCAGGACGGGGATGATGTTGTTGGAAAAATCGTCGTGTTCAGCGGTGCCAATGTCGAACGTCAATACGACGGATTTGGCGGGAGTGTTTTTTCCTTCGAGAAACGCAGAGAGCTGCTCGGCGCTGAGGGTGGTATAGCCGTTAACCGCCAGCCATCGTATTTGGGATTGGAACCATTCGGTGGTCATGCTCACATCGTCGCTGAAATGGTAGGTCGTATAGTGATATTCGAGTATGGGAATCTGCCGGGCGTAGGATTCCGGCGTGGGCGAGGGCGTCGTAGATGGGGTTAGGGTGGCGGTGTCGGTTGAGGTGGCGGTGGGCGACGGGTGAAAAATGGTCGGTGTCGGAATTTGCGTGGGGGAAGGCTGACTCCCGCAGGATGCGCACAGGATCAGAAGACAGATGATCGCCGCTCCGGCCGAGCGGGATCGGGGGCGATTGTTCTTCCGCGACGGGCCGGGCATTCGACCCGCAGAGAGCCGGGCGGATGGTCGCGCGGAGGTAAGCGAAGGATCGGAATTAGAGGGAGAGTTTCGGAGCATAGGAAAAAGAGAAACGCAAAAGGATTATACCTGATCGATGCGTCCCCAAGAGACGAAGTTCGATTAAGGACCGGAGTTTTTTGGAAACGCCGCGGGGAGGGGCCGGCGATCGGATAGGGGAAGCGATTCCTTCTTGCATTCTGACGCCGCGGTGGTAGACTAGTTCTCAAAATTGCCGGAGTTCCGCCGAGACCGTCTCGGGAGGATGGATGGCCCCAGCGCGTATTTTGTGCATAGACGACGAAAAGGAAATTGTCGATCTGATCCGGCTCATTCTCGCCCGGAAAGGATACGATGTGGCCGGGGCAATCAGCGGCGAGGAAGGGCTGGCGAAGGCGCGCTCCTGGAAACCCGATCTGGTCCTGTTGGACCTGATGATGCCGGATATGGACGGCTGGGAGGTCTTTCACCGCATTCGCGCGGACGAGTCCCTGGCGGGGATTCCAGTGATCGTCGTGACGGCGCGGGCCCAAAGCATCGACCGGGTGTTGGGGCTGCACGTGGCCCGCGTGAACGATTACATTTCCAAACCGTTCACCCCGCAGGATTTGATCGAAAGCGTCGAACGGGTGCTGGCTCGGAAGGCGGCCGGAGCCGAAACCGCAAAGTAATTTGACGGCCGATTTGCAGGGAGTTAAGCGCGCCGGAAACGGCGCGCTTTGGTTGATAATCCATGCCGGAAGCAGAACTTACCCGATCGTTGCGGCGGATGGCCGCTGTACGGATCGTTCCGGGAGGCGTTGAGCTTGCCCGGCGCGTCCGCATTTGCCGCGGAGAAGGCGGAAAATTCCTCGGCCTGATGTTCCGGTCGCGCCTTGGTCGAGACGAAGGCGCCGTGCTGATTTACACCCGGCCTTCCCGGACGATGACGTCCATCCATATGTTCTTCGTCCCATTCCCGCTGGGCGTGTTCTGGCTGGATTCCCATGGGACGATTGTCGACCGGGTGCGGGCGCTCCCCTGGCGCCCGTATTATGCTTCTTCCGCTCCCGCCTGTTACGTTCTGGAATTGCATCCGGCGACACTGGACCTCCTGCAGATTGGATATCGAGTAGAGTTTTATGAAACGAATCCTCGCCCTTAGCTGGATTGTGCTGTTGGCGCTGTCGCCGGCCTCTCTCACCCGCGCCCAGGCGGGCGGCCCGGTCTACGTCGTGCAGGCGGGGGATTCCTACTGGGGGATTGCGGACACTTTCAAAGTGACGCTGGCCGATCTGCTGGCCGCCAACGGACTTCAATCCGATCACGTGCTTAATCCGGGAGACCGGTTGATCATCCCCGGATACGATGGGATCCAGGGAATCCTCTCCACCCGGACGGTGCAACTGGGCGAGACACTTCCTATCCTGGCGCTGCGTTTCGGCATCCCGGAAGATACCCTGCTGCGGTTGAACCGGCTGGTCAACCCGGAACGGCTCTACGCGGGTCAGCCACTAATCGTCGTCGAGCCGGAGGGGGGCGCGGCCGGGCCGGCGCTGCGCGAAACCGGCCAGACCCTTTCGTTGTCGGCCGGAACGCCGCTCCTGGCGGTGGCGGCCGCCGAAGGAAAAAATCCCTGGGAGCTGGCCGCAACCAACGGTCTTTCCTCGACGGCCGACCAATTCTCCGGACAGACGCTGCTGGACCTCGGCGGCGCCCCACCGCTGCGCGCATGGCCCGCTCCGCTTACCGACGTCTCCTTTAGCTCCCTGCCGTTGGTTCAGGGAACGACGGAAGAGATCACCCTCGCCTTGCCGCAGGACTCTCTAGTGGAGGGGACTCTCGGTGATTGGACGCTGATGTTCCGCCCTTTGAACGACGGGCTGGCGGCATTGCAGGGGATCTACGTCGAATCCAAACCGAAAACCTATCCCCTGATTTTAAAGATGACCCTGAAGGACGGCCGGGTGATTTATTTTCAACAGGACGTCCTCCTGGTGAGCGGCGATTACATTACGGAAGCCGTCTACTTGACGGTTCCGCCCGAGACGCTGGATCTTGCGACGATCCAATCCGAATCCGACCTCATGCAATCCATTGTCGCCCCCTTCACCGAGGTGCGATATTGGCAAGGGGTATTTTTACGCCCCCTCACCGGGGGGATTTCATCGCTTTTTGGCAACTGGCGCGCCTATAACGGCGGGGTTTACGCGACCTTCCATGGCGGAGTGGATTTTTACGCCCAAGAGAAGACACCAATCCATGCCCCCGCGCCTGGGCGGGTTGTCTTTGCCGAGCATCAGATCATCTGCGGAAATACCACCATTATCGATCATGGCTGGGGGGTCTACACTCGATACTGCCACCAGAGTAAGATCGAGGTGCAGGTTGGGGATATGGTCCAAGCCGGCCAGGTCATCGGGCTGGTAGGGCACACCGGAAGGGCGGACGGTCCGCACCTGCATTGGGAAGTTTGGGTGGGCGGGGTGCAGGTGAATCCGCTGGAGTGGCTGGCCCAGACTTTTCCATAATCGAACGCTTGCCGACTTCCGGAAGTCCCGTATACGTTATTCCCTCTCCGATAGAAAAATACTCCCGCTGACAGAAGAAGCGGGAGGTTTTTTTATCCGCGATGGATTGCCAACGGAAGGATTACTTTTTCTTGGTGATTTTTTTAACCCGGCGCGAGGGCAGGCGGGTAGGAGTGTTCGGGGCCGAAGACCGATATCCCTTTTCGAATCCCGCCGCCCGGGGGAGTTCCTCTCCTTTGAGGATTTTTTCCACGCGTTCCGCCGACGCTTCCGGCACCATGACACTGACTTTGCTGGCAACTCCCATGTACATTCCCAGCGTGCTGCTGGTGTTCGGGCCGATCAGCACGGCGGAAATGCCTTGAGCCTCTAGGCGGCAGCGAAAAATATCCGCTTCGG
>JBEKDW010000230.1:0-4203 GCA_050014155.1 Anaerolineales bacterium | reverse complement strand
CAGACATGTGCCCGGGGGCGATCCAGTTGATGTTTTTGTGATCCGAGGCCTGCTATTCGATCATCGATCCGTCGTGGGAGTTCATCCGCAAGCAGTTTCCGGTATGCCGGCTCGATATCCTGCGAACGAGTAAAAATACTGTCGGATCATCCACGCGCAGGAGAGAGAAAATCCGCCACGAGGGATTGCAACCGGGCGTAATGGGAACCGGGCCAGAAAATTTTTCCGCATTCGGAACAACGGTAGAACTCGTCGAACCGTTCCCGCGTCCCGGGCGGCAGCCTGTCCCAGACGGAGTGCTTCTCGACCGGTTGCAGCAGGCCGTTGCAGCTCAGGCAGCGGCGGAAGGGAGCGATCGACGCCCGGAGGTCAAAGCGTTCCACCACCTCGCGCGCCTGTTCCCTGGGCTCGTCCGAACGCACGCAATAGCCGCGGGTGACCGCGGATCGCTTGAGCAACCCGCGGTCGCGGGTGAGCAGGATGCGCTGCTCGTCGACGGACCGGTGGGCCAGTTCCGCGTCGTCAAAATCGTTGCGATAAACGGCATCCAGCCCCAGCAGTCGCAGGTAGGCGGCCAGCCGCCCAAGGTGCGTGTCGAGAATAAACCGGGGTACACGCAGCGGTTCGGGGCGCAACCGCAGGAGGGGATGGATATCCAGCGATTCGAAGACGGGATAGACACTGATCGAGTCGCCGTCTTGCACGATATATTGGAAATCGACCGACAGACCGTTGACCAGGATTAATTCGATTTCCGGGTGCGGCACGCCGATCGATTCGATCATGTCTTTGACCGACACTCTTCCGGAAAACGCATGCTCGAAGGCTGTTTGCCGGCGCGCGGGTGGCAGGAAATCGTTGAGTTCGGCGTAGAAACGGAAGGAGGCGTGAAACATTGTGGTCAAGACCGCGTCGGTCTCCAGCCGCCTTAATGGCGGAAGGATTCCCAAACCGCAAGCGCCGGCTTCGGCGTCCCGTTGCGCGTGCGCAAACCCAGGACCGAGAAAAAACTCAGCGTGTTTACTTTGTCCCCCTGGCCCTGGCTTTGCAGAACCGATTGGTAGGAATCCATGTTGAAGTCGTCAAGCACGAGGTAGATCCAAAACGCCAGCCGCTTCCCGATCTGATCGTGGATCGAATTCAAATAGAGCACCTGGTCTTGCGGCGTTCCGCGGGCGGGAGGCATATCCACCGATCCGAATCCGCCCTCGGCCACCGCCAGAGGTTTCTTCGTCCGTTCCAACAGCGGGGAATAGTAATCTTTGGGGATATCGGCGGCGGCGGAAAACGCCACGAACGGATAGGAGGAAATCGCCCAGATGTCCAGATCCGGTTCGAAGGCTTCGATCTCTTCCCATTTCGTGGTTGCACCGCGACCTGCGCCGGTTACGTCATAGTTGTTTATATCTTCCCACTGAAAGGTGACGAATACTTGCGTATCGGGGGATTCCGCTTTTATTTTTTGGTAGGTCTCGCGGTATAAGCTCAGGAAATTCGGAAAGTCATGCGGGAATGCGTCGGCATAGGTATTGATCTCCGACGCCAGGCCCAGATATCTCGGATGAAAATCCTTTGCGATCCGGAGCGCGAAATTTTGAAAAGCCGCGCGCACGACCGGATTGCTGAAATCGGCTCCCGCCAGATCAGGCGGAAGACCGGCGAACTCGCTCCGATTTAATCCGTTCAGGGGATCCACCACGAAGATCGCGTCCAACCCGTTGTACCAGGCCAGGTTCACCTGAGTGTGTATGTCGTCCAAACCTTTTGATTTCCCGTCGATTCCGTTTCGGAAATCATCCCACGGCACCGGTTGCTGGATGAGCACTACGTCCCCATGCTCACCGATAGCGTGAAAAGTAGTCAAGACGCTCAGAACGTTCACGTCCGGTGGAGTGGGGAAAAAACCGTAGGCCGTCCGTCCGGAATCGAAAACCGACGGGGAAGGCGGAGAGGGCTGTGCGAATTTGCACCCGATCGCCGCCAGGAACAAGCCCGCAGCGCAACTTGCCAAGCGCAAAAGCGATTTCATTTTTTGAGAAGCTTGACGTTTCGTGAAGGATGACATCAATGGGGTTGTGGAAAATCCATTGGCCATGCGCCGGTTCGGATCGCGAGGAGCGGGCCCGCCGGCGCCGCGGAACCTATTTCCAGACGACCGGCCGAAGCGCCACGTCGCTTGTCAGGATGCGGAAATCGGTGCCGTCGGGGCGGATGATTTCCAGCACCGCACCGGCATCCTGGGCCGTTTCCCCTTGCACGATCGATATCCATTGCCCATCGGGAGACCATTGGACGATGGGCGGTGAATCTTTGAGCGTGGTCAACCGGCTTTTTATCCGGCCGTTGCCTCCGACCAGTACGAGTTGGTGCGTGCGGCTGTTGAGCAGCAGGAAGGCAGACGCATCCGGAGACCAAAGCGCACCGAAGCGCGGATCGAAATCTCCCTCGGTCATGGGAAGCGGGATGTATTGGAAGGTTTTATCCAATCCGGCTTTGATGATGTAGGCCTGATTAGCCGGGACTTCCGTTGCCAGGGCATCGGTGATGGGCTTTTGCATGGAGAGGAACGAAAGAAAATGGCTGTCGGGCGACCAGTCGAAATGATAATCCGGAGTAAGGCCGGGGACGTCTTTCAGATCCGAGATGATCACCGAACGGGAATCGCTTTCCCGGAACGCGGACGGGTAGGGGACAAGATCCGGCAAACCCATGTCCCAAGTGAAGATCCACTGACTGTCGGGAGACCACTGGATGTCCCCGGCGAGGGAATTCTGAACGCCGCCGTTTTTGATTTGTTTCACGGTTGCTGAACCGTCGGTGGCCACGACGTAGAGTAATCCGGGATTGGCTTTTGCCGGGCCCGGTTCCACCAGCGCGATGGTTTTTCCGTTGGGCGACCATTGCCAGCCCCAGATCGAACGATTGAAGCCGGATCCTTTGGAAAGTTTGAGGAGCGGTTTCAGGCCGGTTCCATCGATATTCACGACTTGCAGGATTTCCTGATTCTGTCCGCCCACGAATGCGATCCGCGCGCCGTCGGGAGAGATTCTGGCATCGGTGCACGCCTCCGGCGATTGAGTCGTCAGGGAAGACGGTCCGCCGGAAATAGGAACGTCGACGGCGATACACGTACCGGCTTGCAGAAGGAGCAGCGAAGGTTCGCCTGCGATCGGAGTTACAAGGAACAGTGTCGGCGTCGGAGAAATGGTCGGCGTCCGGGTAAGGGAAGGCGTGAACGTGATCGTGCGGGTGCGCGTAACGGTGGGCGTCGCGCTGAGCATGGCGGTGGCCGACAGGCTGGGAGCGGACGGCGTAAAGGTTATCGCAACCTTCGGTGTATTTGTCCCATGCGGGAAGATCGGCAGATGGATCTTCGGGAGATTGTTTTTCACCAGCGGGAATAATAAAACGCCCCCCGCGACCAGCGTGGCAACGAGCGCCAGAAGTAACACCACAAAGATAATTTTCCAAATTCCCGAGGAACCCCGGGATGGCTTCTTCGGTTTCCGGGATTCGGAATCCTTCGCCGCCGGAGGTTTAATGGGCGGCGGCGTTTGTCGGGCCTGCATTTGAGCGCGCAGTCCGGCCAGGCCTCTTTTGGCATATTCGCTTTTTGGATTATTCCGCAGGCAATCTTCCAAGATGAGGATTTGCCGGGCGGGGTCGGGTTCGGTTTGAACCAGCCAAAGCCAGGCCATTTCCAGGTGGGGGTTATCGCCGACGATTTTTTGGAGCAGGGCGTGCGCGTCCTCTTTTCGTCCGGAGCGAGCCAGCGAGACGGCTTGCAGAAGCAACGCGTTTTCGTCGGGTGGGTTCATATAGGATCCGCGGATGGGATTCTCCCCGATTATACAGTATCGGACCGATTGGGTTTGGGAATCCGGGTAATAAGGATGGGTGAGCTTCCCGGACCGTGAGCCTCCGGAATTTGAGGGCGGGAGAAGACACACCCGGGTGCTGGCTCTTTGCCTCGGCCTTTGCTATATTGACTTTGAACGTGCATCTCTGTCGGTAAACTCCCGAGCTTCATCGTGGCAAGGGATTGAGTTGATTTGCCTGGAAAATTCCGTCATCCGAACATATTGGACGGACTTTTGTAAGGGTTTCGAAATAATATTCCGGGAGGAAAAATGGTCCGACGCACATGGATTTGGGGTTTGGCTCTAGCGACCGCTCTAGCTTTTGATTATCTGTTTTGGAAAC
>JBEKDW010000229.1:0-4203 GCA_050014155.1 Anaerolineales bacterium | reverse complement strand
GGCGATGATCCTTTCCTTTAACTTGGGCGGATAAACTTCAACCTTACGCTTGAGATCGGCGATCAGCCCCTCTGGGTCGTGGAGCGGAATGCAGATTTGCGTCTCCGCCAGATAGATGACACTGTAGAAACCGTAGGCCGGTTGTTGGCCGTAGTCGTGATGAACGACCCCGCGATTCGCGTCGGCGATCGTGCGCTCCAGCTGATCCAGGTTGCGGTACAGAAAATCCACTTTGCCCTGCAGGGTGAAAATCCAGGCTCCCCCGTTTACCCATGCCCCCCATTCGTAGAAATCGGTGACCGTCGCCGGTCCCTTGGTCGAAACGCCGTCCGCGACCCGGCGGATTTCGGCGATGGAAAACGGTTTGGCCTCGCGGTAATAAAGGCCGACGTCGAGGTCGGATGTATCGTGCTGGGTGCCGCTGGCATACGATCCGCCCAAGACAACAGCGGCCATCCCGGAAATGCCGCTCAATTGGCCGACAAGAAGTTCCAATAAGAGTATCTTCGGCTCGGGGACGTTCATCAGGTTGACCGACATCAGCGCCTCCAGGATTCGCGTATTATAAATGTGATCACAACCCGGTAATATTTTGGGGGGCCAGATAGGTCAATAAAGTTAACGTTTCCCGCGGTGCATCTTGGAAAGATTCTTATAAACGCCTGGGCGGATTCTTCAAGCGGCCGTAAACACTTGCCCCATTCTGCGGTGTTAAACCGTTTCCACCATCACCTTGATCCCTTCCCGCTTCTGAAGCGCTCTAAAGGCGTCGGCAGCTTTTGCTAATGGAAAGCGGTGGGTCACAAGCGTCCGGACATCCACCTGACCGTCCGCCACCATGCGAATGGCGCGCGGGTAGGTGAACTTCATTCGCCGGACGAATTTCAAGGTCAACCCTTTTCGGCGCGCAACCGACGCTTGGAATGCGGTCCGGTCGTCGTCGGGAATGCCGCTGAGGATCACACGGCCCCCCGGCCGCGCGGCGGCGATGGCATCCTCCACCGCGTCGTTCTCGCCGGCGCACTCGAAAGCCACATCCACCTTGTCGTGCGGCGTCCATTCGCGCGCCCCCCACCCCAGGGCGACTTCGCGCCGGTGGGCAAGCGGCTCGGTAACGTAAACCTCGCCTGCCCCCTCCAGCCGCGCCACCTGCATTACCAGGAGGCCGATCGGCCCGCATCCGAACACGCCAACCCGCATTCCGGCGCGCACTTTCCCCAGATCCACCGCGTGAATCGCTATACCGAGAGGCTCGAGCATCGCTCCGTCCGCGGGGGTCAGCGAATCGGGGAGCGGGAACAAACAGCGGCTCGGCCAGGCGACATACTCGCGCAGCCCGCCGTCCTCCCGTCCGTATCCCGCAAAACGCAACTGGTTGCACAAGTTGGGATTCCCCCCGCGGCAATACTCACATTCCATGCAAGGAATGGCCGGATCGACCGCGACGAGTCTTCCCCCGGCGGTCCAGCCTGCGAATTCATGGCCCGGGACCAGCGGATGAGCCAGCCGCGTGCCGCCGATCCCGCCCTCGTCGAACCAGTGCCGATCGGACCCGCACAATCCCACGGCGCCCACCCGCACCAGCTCCTCCCCCGCTCCGGGGGCGGGCAGCGGTTCCTCCAGTAAACGCAGATCACCCGGCGCAAATAATCGGGTGACATGCATCATCTTCTTTTGGTTACCTCGCGGTTCAGCGCCGGATTTCGTCATCGTCTTTTCCTAATGTGGAATATGAATTCAAGTTGGAGATGGAGGATTGCCTCCCGACTCTTCGATCGCCTTGCCTTCCCCTCATTCTATCTCCAACACCACAATCGACTTTGCCGGCAGGTCGACCTTCAGCGATGAGCCGTTGATCGTTGCGCCGTTAAATCGCTTGGGGCGTACGACCTCGGGTTGTTCGAAGGTGTTATGGTCGTTGATCGCGCCCGCGGTGAGAACGCGTCCGGAAACCCGCGCTATCTTCACCCCGTTCAATTCGCACCAAAGGATCCGCCCCTGACCGGGATCAAGGTTGCACAAGGAGAGACGCACGATGCCGTCCCCGCCCCGGGAAGCGGAGGCGCTGACGGCGGGGATGGATTCCTTCCCGTACGCGAACGACTCGCTTCTCAGGCTGACGGGCAGCAGAATGGCGTCCTGGTGGGATTTGTACATCTCGAAGACGTGATAGGTCGGCGTGAGGATCATCTCCGCGCCGCGGGTTAAGATCAGCGCCTGGAGCACGTTGACCGTCTGGGCGATGTTGGCCATGTGCACCCGGTCACAGTGGTTGTTGAAGATATTCAAGACGACGCCGGCCACGAGCGCATCGCGCAGAGTATTTTGCTGCCGCAGAAATCCGGGATTCGTGCCAGCCTCCGCGTCGTACCACGTTCCCCATTCGTCGACGATCAACCCCACGCGTTTCTCTATGTCGAATTGATCCATGATGCCGGCGTGCTGGACGATGAGTTCGTCCATCGCCAGAGCTTTCTTCATGACCATAAACCATGCGCCCTCGTCGAACTCCGTCGCGGAGCCCTTGGCTTCCCAGGTGCCGGGCAGAATATAATTGTGAAGCGAGAGCCCGTCCAGGTACTTTCCCGACTCGCGCATCAGCACTTCCGTCCAGTGGTAATCCACGTCGGCGGCGCCGCAGGCGATCTTGTAGAGTTTGTTTTCCCCGAAGTTACGGCAGAAGGTTGCATAGCGCCGGAACTGATCCGCATAGAATTCCGCCCGCATATTGCCCCCGCAACCCCAGCTCTCGTTGCCCACACCCCAGAATCGCACGGCCCACGGATCTGCCCGGCCGCCCGCGCGCCGCAGGTCCGCCATCGGACTTTTTCCGTCGCACGTCAGATACTCCACCCATTGCTGCATCTCGCGCACCGTTCCGCTGCCCAGGTTGCCGCAAATGTAGGGTTCGCATTCCAGCTGCCGGCAGAGTTCCATGAACTCATGCGTGCCGAAATGGTTGTTCTCGACCACGCCGCCCCAGTGCGTGTTGATGCTGATCGGGCGTTTTTCGCGCGGGCCGATTCCGTCCATCCAGTGATATTCGTCGGCGAAACACCCTCCCGGCCAGCGCAAGACGGGGACTCGGATCGCGCGCAGGGCGGCGGCGACGTCGTTGCGGATTCCGTTGGTGTTGGGGATGCCGGAATCCGTTCCCACCCAGATGCCTTCGTAAATGCATTGTCCGAGGTGCTCCGCAAAATGACCATAGACGTGTTTGCGGATCCGGTCTTTGGCCCGGTCGGCGTGAAGGTAGAGCATGTTCCGGCGTTCGATATGGTCTGTCATCCGGTTACCCTCGATGCGAATTGGAACAATCGTCGAGCGTGGGTGGGATGTCGCGATCCCTCGGCGTAGAAAACCTGCAGGCGCATCCGCAAAGGTCCTGTAAGCTGCAGATAAATATATCCCATTCCTTTAAAAGAAAATAATGCAGAAGGAAAGATCGAAAAGGGAAAGGGATCAACAATAGGAATTCAATGCCGGGGGAGAAGGATAATCCCCCGCCCGGCCCTACATCTTTTGGAAAAAGCCCTTCAGCGCCGGGTAGAGATCCCGATAGATGGGATATTGTTCCCGGTAGACTTTGACCTGCGCGGGATCCGGGCGGATTGATCCGGTCACCCGGACGGCAGCCTTGCACGCGGAGGGCACATCTGCCCAGGCGCCCGCGCCCACCCCGGCGAGAAGCGCTGCGCCGTACGCCGCACCCTCGGTGGTATTGACCGTCGCCAGTTCCGCTTCCAATACCGAGGCCAAGATCTGCCGCCAGAGCGAGCTCTTGGCGCCTCCGCCCGACACCCGTACTTGTCGGATGTCGCCTAGCCCGGCGCCGCGAATAAGACCGAAACCGTCCTTTAATCCGTAAGCCACGCCTTCCAGCACGGCGCGGGTAAGGTGTCCGCGTGAGTGCCGCAGGGTCAATCCGATCCATGCCCCGCGCGCCAACGGATCCGGATGCGGCGTGCGTTCGCCGGATAAATACGGCAGGAACAACAATCCTTCACAACCCGCCGGGATCAATTCCGCCTCATCCATCAGGGAGGGGAAATCCATATTCGGCGCAACCGTATCCCGGTACCATTGCAGACTGCCCGCCGCACTGAGCATCACTCCCATGAAATGCCACATCCCGGGTACGGCATGGCAGAAAGCATGCAGCCGGCCTTCCGGTTCGATTAACGCCGAGGGTGTGGTGGCAAA
>JBEKDW010000228.1:0-4242 GCA_050014155.1 Anaerolineales bacterium | reverse complement strand
TAGCCGGAATTCTCTCCGCGCGTTTTCTATTTTCACGATGAATTCAAGGATTCAATCCGGCGGCGTATACGCGCGCCAAATTCCTTGCTTCCGGAGGGGGTATGCCCAGAAGGAATAGGAGCTATTCCCGCCAACGAGCCGCTTCAAACCACATGCTGCGGAATATTTTCATCGCTGCCGCGATCATCGTGGGCGTGATCGTCATCATCGCCCTCGCCGCCAATCCGCAGCCTCCGGTGAGCGCCGTGGCCTTTCCAGCCCGGGAGATGGGTGATTCAAACGCCAAGGTTGTGGTGGAGGAATTTGCCGACTTCCAATGCCCGTATTGCGGGATGTTCAACTCCGTCGCGGAATCGCGCCTCCGGGTAAATTACGTTCAAACTGGGAAAGTCCGTTTTATTTTTCGAAATTACATAGTTGTTGGAGCCGAATCAAACCTGGCCGCCAATGCCGCGCTGTGTGCCGGCGATCAAGACACATTCTGGGAATACCATGATCTCCTGTATAAAAACCGGGGCGCGGAAAATTCGGGAGCTTTCTCCTCCCCCCGGCTCGAGTCGTTCGCCGCTCAGCTGCATCTGGACGGAGTCAAATTCGATCAATGCCTGGGTAACCAGGCGCACGCGGACGTCATCAACGGAGATATCCAATTGGGACATCGCTACGGAATCGACAGCACCCCTTCATTTTTTATAAACGGACGCCAGGTCAATATAAACCCTCAGGATACGCAATTCCAGGGATTGTTTGATGCCATCGATAAAACCCTGCAATCTTAACCGGAAATTTCAGGCCACATGCTCGCCATGCATCGGAAATTGATATAAACCCAACCCCCGAAGAACGCGCCACTTTCCCCAGGATCATCCTCCTGGCCGTCCCGTCCTTCTGCTTCGTTAGTTTTCTTTGCTCGATTGGCGCTACCGGCGTGCATCTTCTTTCCCGGTCGGTAAATTCCAGCCGCCCCGCCAGGGCATCCGTAACCCCTTCATCCGGTCCGGACGGTTGGCGTCAGCCGGGGAATGCAAACGCTAAGGTCGTTGTGAAGGAGTTCGCCGATTTTCAATTTTGGAGAGAACAGGAACCTTCGGCGGTTCCCACATTCTTTATCCATAGGACCATGATCTTTGGCTTCGACGAAACATTGTTCCTTTCTTCCATCGATAAAGCGTTGAAGGAATAATGATTTCCGATCGGCGGTATAATCATTGGCTAGAGTGTGCGGACTATTTCGTCCGCCGCAGCGGAGGGGGATATGGGTTCCTGGCGAATTTTTCTATTGGGTTTATTCGTAGGGTTGCTTTCCGCGGCCCTGATCCTCATCGGCAACGGCCGGCTGGAAGGCCGGCCGATTCTCTTGAACACCCCGGCCGACCCGCCGGGTGTGCGGGTCTCGGTTCAGGGCGCGGTGCGCGCTCCCGGAATGTACAAAATGGCGCCTGGGAGCATCGTCCAGGACGCCGTGTTCGCTGCGGGCGGATTTCTTCCCAATGCTGATTCTTCCCGCCTGAACCTTGCCGCCCCCCTAATCGACGGCCAGGAGTTGAGGATCCCTTTGCAGATTCCGACTCCCCTGCCGGGGACTCCCTCGCCGGCATCGACTCCGATAGGAAAAAAGATCAACTTGAATACCGCCACCCTGGAGGAATTGGATTCCCTTCCCGGAATAGGGCCGGTCCTTGCGCAGCGCATCATCGATTACCGCCAAACCGTCGGCCCCTTCCAATCTGTCGACGACCTGCTGCATGTTAAAGGGATCGGATCGGCGCTATTGGAAAAAATTCGGGATCTCGTTGAGGCTCCGTGATTCCAAAAATATTTTTTAGAAAAGACCAGGGGATAATGTTGCGAGACTCTGGTGAACGACCAGGATGCTTCCTTGGATTTCCTATCCAAAGTATTCAACGGTTTTTTATCGGTTCGGGATGAATACTTCTTCGGAAAAAAAGGGCTGTTGGAAACGCCTGTTCCATCACCCGCCGGCGGGTTTGGTTGGATCCACTTCGATCCCATCCGATACGCGATAGCATCCCTTCCCGGCTTGTTTGGCCTTGTATAAGGCATGATCCGCGGATTTAATGATCGCCTCCGGATCATTTCCCACAAGAACGGAAGACGAAATGCCGATCGAACACGAGAGGACGCTTCCATCCGCCATGGTAAAACCTTTCCCGGAAAGTTCTTCAATGCGGCGATGCAGATCGGGATTTTCACGCAGTTGGAAAATGATGCGGCCTGCAATTTTTTCCGCCCCCTCGATATCGGTAGAAGGAAGCAGGACGATAAACTCATCCCCGCCGTAACGGGAAACGATATCTGTTGCCCGAATGGTCCCTGCGAGATATTCCGCGACCGTCTTGAGCACGGCATCGCCAACATCGTGGCCGTACGTGTCATTGTAATATTTAAAATTATCAATATCGATAAAGAGCAGCGACTGGGCCGGATGCCCGACCTGGAAGTAGCGGTCGATGCGGCGTTTCTCTTTCAGAAATTCACGATCGAAGGCGCGCCGATTATACAAGCCGGTTAACGCATCGTGCTCGGAGAGTTCCAAGATGTTGGCGTAGGCCTTCTCGAGCTCAATCCCCTTTTCCTCCAAACTCCGGACGAGAAATGCGCCTTCCAGAACGCTGGCCAGCCGTGAAGCCAGGCTGGTATATGTGGTGCCGTCCGAATCGCCCCGTTCCATGACCAGGTAACCCAGGCGACGTCCCGCGAAGAACAGCGGCTCGACGTAGATGGATATGGGATCGTTCGTTTCCGGCCACAAGCCGTCGGGGAGGATCCGTTGGGTGGAAAATTCTGGCGCATCGGGTCTCGCCTCGCTGTTCCGCTTTCCGCGGTAGGAAGAGAAGATCACCCGGGACGTGGACAATGGATTCATTGGATCCGTAAAAAGAACAATGGCGCATCCCTTGGCTCCAATGACGGGCAACTCCGCCTCCACGTAGTCGAGCACGAGGTCCAGGTTGTACGTTCGGAAGGTGTCCCGGTTAATGGTATCCAATCTATCCTGGCGCTGTTGTGCATCGATATACTTGAATAATTGCAGGCGCTGGGCAATGTCGCCCGCCAACAACTGGGATGCCTGGATGATTGCCGTGCCATCCCGAAGCGAAGGGCTGATTCGGACGACGGAAAGCAGCTCCGCCACTTCCATCGGGTCGGCGCCTTTTTCCGACAGGCGCCGCATGCTTGCCCCGATCTCGTCGGAGAGGTCGGACAGGCTCGCGGTCCGGTCGCCGATTTTCGCCAGGATCGTTTCGACGTTTCCCGTAATGCATGGATCCTTTCGCTCGGGATTGCCTTTGCCGGATAGCTCTATTAACGCGCGGCGCATGAACTGGTTGAGACAGCCGCAGGATTCTCGAATGATAGGCTTGGCCGATTCTATTGTCGTAACAGCGGAAACACTCTTCCCCTGGAGGATGGAGTTGAGTAGGCGCATACCCTGCGCCGCCTGGTCCGAAAAAGATTGGTCGACGGTCGTAAGCGGCGGATCCCAGCAGCGGCCCGCCGGGATATTATCGAACCCACAGATTGCCACTTCCCGGGGAACGGAGAACCCGCGCCCTTTCAGGTTCGAGATAGCTCTGAGCGCAGCATGGTCATCCCTGGCGATAAGCGCGGTGAAATCGCGGCCGGGAACGAGGCCCCGGTTCTCGATTAGCTCATGCATGGCAAGGTTGGCCCAATGTTCCGCGATGGCATGTTGCTTCAAGCTTTCCCTGCGTTTCTCCTCAACTTCTCCCCCGTAGATGACCAGCCGCGGATCGAGCGGGATTTCATTGGCCTTCAATTCGTCGCAATAGGCCCGGAAGCGTTCCTCCGCCTCCCGTTGGGCGAAAGCCGACTCGGATTTTAGGTAGGCTATTCTTGTGTGCCCATGTTCCTTGATCAGATGGGCTACGATCTCCCGCATTCCTGAATAATTATCCAAAAGAACCGAATAGGTACCGGGGCCGGACCAGCCGACGCTCACAACCGGAAGCGGGGAGAAGCGGGCGATCGTGGAAGCGATCAGGTCGTCGTTTGCATCGTGCTGCCACTGCGCGCCCCAGATCAATATGCCGTCAAATATAGAAGGATCCAGAAACTGGTATGTGAGCGTACTCCGCGATTCGTTCAACCCGCAATCCGTGGAAAATCCGTCGAAATAGATCCGCTGAAACCCCCCTGCGAGGTACACTAAATCCACGCCAAGCGATTCTGCTTCATCCGCGGCGCCCTTCCAGAACT
>JBEKDW010000227.1:0-4270 GCA_050014155.1 Anaerolineales bacterium | reverse complement strand
CATGGGAATTTCCTTTCAGCTCCGGGGCCCGAGGAAAATAAGTGTACCCTATCCTCTTTCAGAATCAAGTAACGGTAGCGAATGAGTAAGTTGTCGGCCGCGGTCTCCCAATGTGTTTGTTCTTCGCCTAAAGGAATCAACCGGCGACACATTGGTTAACAAGCAGAAGTTCAGATATCAAGGCGACGATCGCTAAAATGTTGCCAAAGATTGCGCGCCCGACTGATGGGAACGGATGATCTAGGGTCTTGTATTCCGAAAATCGTTAGTAATTCGGATTCCGAAAATTGTTGGTAATTCGGGGCGCGACAAAGGCCGTTCTTGGCGGAATCCTAAGTTCAGATCTGATTTCGAGAAAACGTATAAGTTGAAAAGACGCGAAGACGCCGCGTCGCGCATCTCATGATATGGTGGTTTGATGGGATGTCCCAGCAAACGATTGACATTGAGAGACAACGGCGAGCCAAACGATCCAAAGCTGAGCCACGGCCACCGGCGGCTGGCTCACGACTGCAATCTGGTCTCTCAAATTTCATAGCTCAACTGAAAACTGAAGGGGCAGCGGCTGTTGCCTGCAGCGATTTGTTAGGCGGCATGGTCAAACAGTTCGGACTCGTGTATTTCCATATAAGCCAGCGAATCTATGCTGCGTCGTGAATAAGACCAAATATTAATGGCTCGCGTGAATTGCGGTCCATTCGTGACCAGCGTGTGATATTCTCCTTCTTCCCCGCAAAGATCAAGACCGGTTCTCTCACGAATCACGCGAAGTTCAGCAACTGCCGACTCGTTTAATTCACGCCCAACCCAATCTTCCGTCAGCCAGCGATAGAACGCCTGCAAATTCGCCGACCAATATTGGTACGAGTGATTTCCCGTAGTGAAGATTTCCGAATGCGGGATCTTGAATTCATCCAGCAAAGTAATTGTCAGTTTCGCCATTCCGAGCATGAAGGTGTCTTCCGTTCCGCAGTTGAGGAAGACGCGCGGCTTGTTTTTCTCGGTGACGGCGGCCAGCCAAGTGTGCACCCGTTCCTGCTCGACGTCTTCCACACCGCTCCCGAAGATTCCCAGAATGGCAAAGTGGTCGGGATGCTGGAACACAATCCGGTAAGCCGCGATGCCGCCCAGAGAGCCGCCCGCCACGGCGTGGTACCGCCGGTCCGGAAGGATGCGGTATGTCCGCTCGATGGATGGCATCAACAAAGTCTGAATCTCCTGGGCTTGCGGATCATCGTCGGTATGTTGCGTGGTGACGATGATGAAAGGCGGGATCTCCGGGGTGTGGATCATCGCATCGGCGATCTTCGCGGCACCCGCATTAATCCACGTATCGGGGGCGCTGCTCCGTCCGGGGATGAGATAGAGCACAGGA
The DNA here is from genome assembly GCA_050014155.1 of Anaerolineales bacterium. GTDB lineage: Bacteria > Chloroflexota > Anaerolineae > Anaerolineales > RBG-16-64-43 > FEN-1073. The sequence continues at coordinate 2,895 of JBEKDW010000227.1, read as the reverse complement.
TATCGCCGGTCGGGCTGGTTCGCATAACAGGGCGGCAGATAAACCTCGAATTGATAGGGAACGCCCGGGGTGGAGGATTTAATCGATTGCATCTCGATTGTACCGGCATCCCTGCAAACCGGGGCGAGGGTGGGAGAACTTATCGCGGATGGTTTCGGCGCAAGCGAGCAGCCGGCCAGCAAAATAAAGATCATGGGGAATAGTCGTTTCGATTTCATGTAAGGTCATCTCCAATCCTGCGCCAGCCAGCGAAAATATGCGGGAAAATTACCGAGCCAATAGGAGTAATTATGCCCGCCCGCGCTGAAAATATCGACAAGGGAAATGTCGCCCGCATTTAAAATTGGTACGAGAACTTGAGCGCGCTGCAACATGTAGGAATCGCTTTGGCCGACGTTGAGAAAAACGCGCGGGCGGATATTTTCGGGAATCGCGGCCAGCCAGTCGCGGATGGATTCTTCTTCTCCGAGCGCCGCACCGTTGCCGAAAATTCCCGCGCTGGAAAAGAGATCCGGGTGTTTAAAAGCCAGGTGGTACGCGGCTGCTCCGCCATAGGATCCGCCTGCCGCCGCCCGGTGGCGACGATCTTTGGCGACCGGGTAATGATTCTCAATGTACGGGAGTATGGTTTCATAGACAACATGCGAGTCCAGATCATCGAATGTATCGGGTGTGGCGGCGATGATGAAAGGTGGAATATATCCGTTCAGGATGGACGCGTCCGCCGTTTTATCCGCGCCGGTGTCGAACCAGTCGCGGCTGGTTCCGCTGAAACCCGGCAGAAGATAAAGCACAGGGTAGGGATGGTTGGTTTTGCGATCATAACAGGGGGGCAGATAGAGCACTATATCTACATGCGGGGCAACGGATACAGGTTGGATCGTGCCCGATGTCTTACACGCGGGTTTGTCGATTGTATGAGTGGCGATGGGCTGAACCGGAGCGCTACGACAACCGGCGAGGAATAATAATAAAGCCGAAAGGGAGATGAAAATCCGCCGACCAAGCATGGCGGCAACTAAGCCGGCGTGAGGCGATAGACGGTGGATCCGTGCGGATCCAGATCCGCTGCGACTTCCGAGGAGGATTCACCCCGGTCCTCGTGCGATCCGGTGTCTTGGATCCGATAGCGGCCGGTGATTTCCAGATCGGACCAATGCCCCCGGGCCATCTGGTGTTTGTTGTCGCGATTAAAGAGCGCGACGCCCCACTCGCCACCGGCCAGCGGTTTTTTCCAAACCTCGCAGAACCCGTTGCGGCTGACGCGATAACCCTGCTTCCCGAGCGGATCCTGATCCAACGCGATGAGTTCCCTGTTGGTAAGAATTTCTCGGGTATCGGAGTCCAAGTTGCGCACGTCGCATCCGATCATCAGCGGCGCGGCCAGCATGCACCACAGCGCGAAGTGCGTGCGGTATTCGATCGGCGTGCAACCGGCGTCGTCGGATTGTCCGGCTGCCGCCGTTCAATCCGACGACGAGCATGTCGGGGTCGTTCCAGCGGCCGGGCCCGGCGTAAGCTTCCAAGCCGCGCTGCTGCTCGAAGCCGATCGATTCGATCCCGTACAGGACTCCCCAGGAAACTGGAACATCGCGCCACGAGTCGCCGATGTCGCCGGTGGTGCGCCAAAGATTTCCACCAACTTTCGCGCCCCAAAGCCATGGGCTGTGATGACCCCACTCGCAGATCGAGAAGACGATCTCGCGACCGGTCGCCCGAAGCGCGGCGGCCATCTTCCCGTAACGGTATTCAGCGTTTGCGCGCGTATCCTCCGCGTGGCACCAGTCATACTTGAGATAATCGGCCCCCCACTCGGCGAACGTCCTGGCGTCGATCTCTTCGAAATCCTGGCTGGCGGGGCGCCCGCCGCACGTCTGCGGGCCGGCGTCGGAGTACAGGCCAAAGAAAATAGGCCGCGCGCGTGAACATAGTCTGCCAGGGCTTTTAGCCCCTCCGGGAACCTCTGCGGATCAGGAAACAGTTTTCCATCTTCCCCCCGCCCGCCCTGCCAGAAATCGTCGATCACGACGTACCGGTATCCGGCGTCTTTCAAGCCGCTGGAAACGAAGGCGTCCGCAGTCTGTCGGATGACCTCGGCATTTACGGTTGCGCCGAACATATTCCAACTGTTCCAACCCATCGGTGGTGTGTCGGCTGGCATGAATTATTCTCCTTGGCGGTCGATCAATGATATCCGCGCCGCTTGGCTTCTTCCAAGATCGCTTCCGTCGCCGTCGCTCCGATGCGGGCAACCCCCAGCGCGCGGAAGCGGAGCAGGTCGTCGAGCGTGCGTATTCCGCCCGCGGCTTTTATTTGCACGCCGGGCGGGGAGTGGGCTCGCATCAAGCTCACATTGTGTTCGGTCGCGCCGGTATAGGAATAAAAACCGTTCGGCTGTTTGACAAAACCGTATCCGGTGGAGGTCTTAATGAAGGCCGCCTTGCATCGCGAGCAAATCTCACAAAGGCGGATGATCTGTTCGTCCTGAAGGTAATCGGTTTCGAAAATTACTTTTAATATGGCGCTCTTGGAAAGGCAAACATCGTTTACTACCCGGATCTCATTCGAAACATATTGCCAATCGCCACCCAGCGCTTTGCCGATGTTGATAACCATATCGATCTCGGAGGCTCCGTCCCGGATCGCCTGGACTGTCTCCGCCGCCTTGATTGCGGTTGTGCTGTTGCCGTGTGGAAAACCGATCACCGAACAGACCCCGACGTCCGCACCCGCCAGTTCTTCGCAACACATCGCAACGGCATAGGGTTTGACACACACCGTCGCAACATCGTATTTCCTCGCCAGAGCGCAGCCTGCCAGGATCCCCGATGAGATACTCGGGCACATGTGGCGAAAGGGAACAAGCGATCTCGATCCCCTTCTGGGAGGCGCGGA
>JBEKDW010000226.1:0-4275 GCA_050014155.1 Anaerolineales bacterium | reverse complement strand
CGGTCGATGTTCAGTTTTTTCTGAAGGAATGGGACATCGGCCAACCCGACGGGATTAAACCCCAGGTTGTTTCAAGACTATCCATCGGATAGCGAAAGCGGGGCTTAAAAGAAAACCGCCTCTCCTTTTGGGAGAGGCGGTTTTTTGCGCCTATTGGGTTTGACGCAAATTAAGTTTCTCCGTCACCTCGCGGTATTTTTCCGGGTTGGTTCTGCCCAGATACGCCAGATGGCGGCGTCTCTGTCCCACCATTTTCAGCAACCCGCGCCGGGAGGATTCGTCGTGCTTGTTTTTCTTGAGGTGCTCGGTGAGCTGGTTGATGCGCGCGGTCAGCACCGCAATCTGCACCTCGGGTGAGCCGGTGTCGGTGTCGTGCCGGTGGAACTGGCTCATCACTTTCTGTTTCTCTTGCATTTGAATGGTCATGACCTCTGCGTCCTTTTCTTTCCTGCAGGTCGCCCAGCCGGTAGCTTTTTGCCTCCGGGGGGTCTAGTCAGGTGGGGGCATTATACCAAAACGCAAGCCCGCTCCCGGTATAATCTGGAGGATGGTCGATCGCCGGATCGTTTATTCGGCCGGGCTGGTGCTGATTCTGGCGGTTGCGACGCTGTGGAATGTGCCGCACCGGCTGGAAATCCGTCCCCTGCCGGCCGACTGGTCCGGGACGAAGGACGCTGCCCCATATCAATTGTCGGTTTTCCCCGATAGCGCTATTTACGACGGGGATTGGTTGGGGGTTGAGACACAGACGGATTCAACCCCTGGAAATACTCAACTGCAGGTGCGTCTGGATTCTCCCAACGCTTCCCCTTTGGTGGAGGGAAATCTTCCCCCCAACCGGATGGGCGATTTTTGGCTCGCACAATGGCCGTGGATCTGGAATTCCACCAGCCAGAGCGGGTGGCATACGCTTTTTGTCAACCCGGCCGGCGGGAGCGGGACCGATCCTTTAAATAATGCGACCTTGCTGCAATACCCGGTGCGGATCCTGCCCGCCGCTCTGCGGCCCGTGTTACGGCAGAATACGCTTTGGCGGGAAGCGGCAGGCACTTGCTGTAATTACTATTATCTGACCGGAACCGAAAGCGAACGCGACCTCGCCGAATTAATGGAATTAACGGAACAGGCTTATCGCGAAATCACTACCAGGATGCTGGGCAGTTCGTCGAAGCTCACCGTTGTTTTTCTTCCCAGGCTTTATGGCCAGGGCGGATTGGCCGACGGCGAAGGAGTCCTTTCCTATATGGACCGGAACGCCACCGGAACGGATTTTCCGGTGGTGCTCACCCACGAGATGGTTCACCTCGTCGCCGGTGCGAATTTCCCGCCGAACCGCTACCCGCCTGCGATGCTGACCGAAGGTTGGGCAGTGTATATAACCGGCGGGCATTACCGCACACCGGAACCGCTCGAGGACCGGGCGGCGGTTGTCTATCAATCCGGCGACTATATCCCGCTTGCCACATTGGCGGATTCTTTTTATCTGACCCAGCATGAGACGGCCTACATCGAAGCCGGGGCGTTCGTGGAATTTCTGATTGATCGGTTTGGGTGGGATCGAGTCTATGCCATGTTTCGCGATCCCGTAAGCGTACAACCGCCGAGCGCCGCGCTGGATTCCATATTAAGCGCGCACTTACAAACACATTTGGCCGAGTGCGAATCGGAATGGCTCGGCAGCCTACGGGAACGAACGCCCGATTCCGAACAGGTCCAGGATGTAAAATTTACCGTCACATTTTTCGACGATCTGAGAAGATATCAGGGCCTTTACACACCCGGCAGCGACGTCTCCGCCATGTGGATTCCGGATCTCCCCACCGCGCGGAAGCGGGGGATGACGGCCGATTACCTCGCCTCGCCTGAAACCGCCGAATCGATCGCCCTGGAAACGATGTTCCGCGTGGCGAAACGGCAAGCCGGCGAGCATAATTGGAAGGGAGCCTGGGAGAATCTTGACGCCATCGAACAGGTGCTCACCGCCAGACAGCGGCGCGCACCCGATCCGGCGTTTGTTTCTCCACTAGCGGACGGGTACCGTCGGCTTACCAGCGCCGTGTTCCGCAGCGGATACGAACCGTTGGATATCCTCCTGGAAAGCGGCCGCGCCGAAGTGACCGTTCGGCCTTTCGGCGGTTTGGAGAAGGGAGCACAGATTTGGCAACAAACCGGCGGAACCTGGTTGCGCGTCGAATGAACCCGATCCTTCCGGCGCTGGGTTTGATCCTCTTCGCCGTGCTGGTCGCAGTAGCGGTCCTGGCGTATCTGATCCTCCGCGGACGGTTGGGCGATCCGAAACGCAACGCGTTGGTGTGGGAATATTTGCAGGATCCTGCCGCGCATCCGGAGTGGGTGACGCGGGCAAATTCGCGCTGCGAGGGGGCACCGTTTGCGTTTCCGACCGACGGCTACGTCGGCTATCTTTGGGGCGACACATTCCAACCGCTGCAACGGCACCAGGGGATCGACATATTCGGAAACCTGCCCCTCGGCCAAACGCCGGTCTATTCCGCATCCGATGGTTTTCTCACCCGCCTCGCGGATTGGAAGAGTGCCGTGATCATCCGCGTGCCGGACGATCCGCTCTCGCCGGGTCGCACGATCTGGATTTACTACGCCCACATGGCCGACCCGCAGGGCAACTCGTTCATCGATGTGGAATTTCCGCCGGGCACGATGGAGAAGCCGGTGAGGATGGGCCAGAGGCTTGGTTTCCAGGGGAATTACTCCGGCGATCCGACCAACCCCAGCGGTGTGCACTTGCACCTTTCGATCGTGCTCGGCGACGGCCAGGGTGGGTTCCGCAACGAGACCGACATTGCCAACACGCTCGATCCCTCGTCGTATTTCGGGATGGCGCTCAACAAGGAATCGGGCCAATACGGTCCGCCGCTATGTCTTGCCGATTCCAATCCCAACGGATCTTAATTTTTCGAGAGTCGCATTTTCCACAGGATTCTGCCACGGGGGTTTTTCGTTCCATGGGATGTGCGGTATGCTTTTCGTGATTATCCACGGGAAATCGTAATGGTTAAAAATCCTCCGGAGAAAATAGTTCAGGAGGCCGCATGGCCAGGATCCGATTGATCGACATCTCGAAATATTTCGAAGTTTCCGCCGGGAAGGTGAAGGAATCCCGCGCCCATGCCATAGTCCGGGAAAAAAGAGATGCCAGGAGCGAACGAGTTGTCGACTCTGCAAAGGTTGCGGCTCTGGATCATTTCAATCTGGAGATTCCCGATGGTCTGACGTACGCGGTCGTCGGACCTTCGGGATGCGGCAAGACCACGCTACTGCGGATCGTCGCCGGGTTGGATCCGGATTATTTCGGCCAGGTCTATTACGACGATACGCTCATGGACCGCGTCCGGCCGCAGGACCGCCGGATCGGAATGGTGTTCCAGAATTTCGCTTTGTATCCGCAATGGAAAGGCGAAGGGAATCTGAGGTTTTTCTTCCGCGTGCATCACGTGGACGAAGCCGAAACGCGTGAGCGCATCCGCGCCACGTCGGAGATCATGGGAATCGGTTTCGAGGAACTGCTCGGCCGCATGCCGCGCACCCTCTCGGCCGGACAAAAACAGCGGGTGGCGATCGGGCGCGCGATCGTACGCGAACCGCGCCTGTTCCTGTTCGACGAGCCGCTCTCCAACCTCGACGCCGAACTACGGGCGCGCAGCCGGGTGGAGATCCGCCGCCTGCTGACCCGCTTCCATGTCACCGCCCTATACGTCACCCACGATCAACGCGAAGCGACGATTCTCGGCGACCGGATCGTGGTAATGCGCGATGGGCGGCTGGAGCAGGTGGGCGCGTATGCGGACCTTGCGGAGCGTCCGGCCAATACTTTCGTCGCCTCGTTTCTCGGGCCGCGTCCGATGAATCTGTTCGCCGGTGGAACGGCCGTTTCCGGAATCGCGCGATTCGGAGAATTGGCCATACCGCTGCCGAAGAATCTCCGATCTCTCGTCGTGGAAGGGCAATCCCTCACCGTGGGCGTCCGTCCCGAAGTGGCTCGGATCAGGGAAGGGGCGCAATCATCCCCGGATACGATCCGCATACGCGGGACGGTGGAACTTATCGAACCGGATTTTGCGCGGAGGGAGCAGTCGATCCAGGTTCACACGGGAAATTACACTTACTTCGGAGTTTGCCCGCAGGATCTGCCGCTGAGATTAAAAGAGGAAGTGGATGTGGCGTTTCCCGCCGACGCCTTTATCTTTTTCGACGGCGCCAGCGGAAAACGGATCGGATAAAGGGCGCGGATTTCCCTCG
>JBEKDW010000225.1:0-4282 GCA_050014155.1 Anaerolineales bacterium | reverse complement strand
CTAGGATGGTCCCAAAGGTCACGCCCGCGCCTTTCCGATAAGATACTCGAGAGCGGCGATCGTTATACGAAGTCCGTACTCCGCTTCAGCTTGGGAGGGATCGTGGCCTCCGTGCGCACCTTTCCCGCTCAGGTAGTTCCACGCGCCAACCACCGTCCTTTGATCGGTTTCAGAAGGAAGCACCCTCTTGAGCGCCTCCTTCCAATCGCCCTCCCCGCCGATGACCACCTGCACGCCGCCCACCTCGGAACCGAGCGCCCGCGAGAGGAATTCCCCCAGCAGATTCTGTTCCTCGAGCATGCGCAGGGTCCGGCTGGCCAGATCCGGGTTGGAAAATTCCGGCGCTTGGAGCATATTAATCAGTCCGTCGTGGACGATTTCAGCCGTGGCGACGAAATCGGCCCGGTGCATCAAATCCGCCACGGCGGAGGTAACCGCCCGCATCGGTGGCGACATCGCGTCCATCAACCCTTCCGCCGTCGCAGTATCTTTTCCATCCAGTTGCTGGTTGACCTGGTTCGCGATTTGCGACAACTCCTCCTGATCCAGCGGCTCGTCCAGTGAGATGAATTGCTGTTGCACCTTACCGTCTTGCAATACCAGCACCAGCAGCGCCTGGCGTCCTTTAATAGAGATCAGCTGCAACTGCCGGAAAACCGCCTTTTCTGCCATGGGAGCTGTCACCAGCGAGGCCGCGCTGGAGTGATGCGCGAGAATCGCAGCCGCCAATCGCATCCATTGATCCATATCCCCGTGCGCCTGAAAGAATTGATGGCTGATGGTGCGCTTTTCGGCCGCGGGAAGTTCGGTCTCTCCGAGCAGCCTCTGCACAAAATACCGGTATCCGTCCTCTGTAGGCACTCTTCCGGCGGATGTATGCGGCTGACGCAGATAGCCCGCCTCGGTGAGGGTCAGCATATCGTTGCGGGTCGTCGCCGAACTGAAATCCAGCCGGAATTTGTCCACCAGGTTTTTCGAGGCGACGGGCTGGGCCGACTCTACATATTCCCGGACAATTAAACCAAGTAGAAACTCCTGTCTTTCAGTGAGTTTCTGCACTTTGTTGCTCCTTTAGCACTCTCGGGCAGAGAGTGCTAATTGATTGAAAAAGATAATACCATGGGTTCGAGAGAGAGTCAAGAAAAACGGAATTTAAGGTTTCTCTAATAAATGGAGATCGGGAATATCGGTGAATGCGAATGTCCGGCGTAGGGTTTCGTTCCGGTCCTTATTTTTTTTCCGGGGGGGGTTGTGCCGGCCGTTCTTCCAAGTTCAACGTATAGCCTTTGCCCCGAACGGTCCGGATCAACCCGGGGTGCTTCGAATCTTTTTCGATTTTTCGCCGCAGCCGCACGATATGCGGGTGCACAATGCTCTTGGCCTCGCTTTCGTTCAGTTCGTAACTCAATGCATCGCGGGCGATGCGGCGTGAGGAGTAGACGTCACCCGGGTTGGACATGAGCAGTGCCAGGATATTCTCCTCGCTGGCCGTAAGGACCGCCGTGTGTGTTTTACCTTCCCATTGGAGCGTGGCTTGGCGGTTGTCGCGATCCAGCGATACGGGTCCGGCATGCAGGAAGCGTTCGAGCGGGAGCGAGACTCCTCCGCCGGGAGGAATGGGGGCTTCAGTTTTCAACTGTTCCAGCGCCGCTATGGCCGTCCCCAGCGAGTGTTGTTGTTGCAGTTCGGTCATGCGCCGGCGCAAGGCTTTGCGGACGGCCGCTTCCACCTGGTCGAGCGACGCGGGTTTCATCAGGTAGTCCACCACCATTCCGGATTTAAGCGATGCCAAGGCGCTTTCCATGGCCGCGTGTCCGGTCAGGATGATCACCTGCAAGCTCGGCCGGATCTGCTGCGCCTTTTGCAGCACCTCCATGCCATCCATCTCCGGCATGCGGATGTCCAGCATCATCAAGTCGTAAGGCATGCGCGTGATTTTTTCCACCGCCTCTGCGCCGCTGTGGGCCTCGTCCACGTAAGTGTAGCCCCGTAGTTTGAGCGAGCGGCTCAAGGCAAGCAATACGTTGGCATCGTCATCGACGATCAGAATTCGGGCTTCCGGAAGAAGAGGCGAAGTTGCGGATGGATCCATGGCAATCTCCGGTCTAGGCGCTACGCGCCGCCGCAAAGGGAAGGTCTATGGTGAACATTACGCCTTTGCGATGCGGCAAATTGGCCACCTGGATAGCGCCGTGATGTCTTTGTAGAATGGCGTGGGAAATACTCAGCCCCAGCCCGGTTCCCTCCGCGCGTGTGGTGAAGAACGGATCGAAGATGCGTGGCAGGGTCTCCGACGGTATCGGCGGGCCGTCGTTGGTAAACGAGATTTCCGCCCGGTCCCCGCGGGAACGGATGCGGATCTCCAGGCGTCCCTTTCCTTGCATGGCATGGACGCCGTTGAGGATGATGTTCAAAAAAACCTGGATCAACTGCCCAGCCGCCGCCTGAACCGGCGGCAGATCCTGCGCAAAATCGGTGATGATTTCCACCCGCTGGTTATGGAGATAATTCTGGCTCAGGGCCAGCGTCTGTTCCAGGATTCCTGTAAGGGATACCGGTTGCAGGATATCCGGCGCCGGGCGGGCAAACCCCAGGACCCGGCGGGTGGTTTCATCCAACCGGTCCACCTCGCGCTCCAGGATGCCAAACGACTGCTCGCGCTCCTCGTCGCTGAGCGGGTAGGAGCGGATGAGTTCCAGATGCGAGCGCAGCGCCTGCAACGGGTTGTTGATCTCGTGGGCCAGGGACGCCGCCACCCTTCCGATCGCCGCCAGGCGCTCCGTCCGCTCGGCTTCGTCCATGACCTGCTGATAGTGGGTGATCATTTCCCCGATAACCAGCAGCTCCGGCGCGGAGCCGGATCGTCCCCGCAGCGGGAAGGCGTGCACGCGGAATACTTCCGTTCCGCGCGGCAGGGAGAGGCTGATCTTTTCGTGGCTGACCGCTTCCGTCGTCTGCAAACCTTCCACAATCAGTCCACGGATCTCCTCCGGCGTGGCCGGATTCTTCAGGAGGTTCAGACCGATCACTTTCCGGACCGAAATTCCCTGCCGTCTTAATTCGCGGATCGCCTTGGGATTCACTTCGAGGATCGTCCCGCTGGAATCCAGGAGTCCGATCAGGAAAGGCGCGGCCGTGAGAATGCTCCGGTAGCGCGCCTCGGAAATGGCCAACTGGCTTCGGAGAATAGAGTTCTCCAGAAGCATCTCGATCGCCCGCCCCAGCGAGATCAGTAGGGCGTACGCATGGACATCCAACGCCCCCGCCCGGTTATGGATGAGAAACAGCACGCCGAGGGGATCTCGGGCCGGGAGCGGGAGAGCCAGAAACCCGCCGCAATCCTTCCCAGAAAGCGGGTAGATCTGTGGAAGGAGAGAGGGATCGGACGCGTAGACGGCGGTTTGTTTTTCGAAGGCGATGCGCAGCAACGGATACCTGCTCCACGGCAGGCGGTCAGGCAGGCGATTGGATTGCGCTCCCATGCACTGGAACAGTGTGCAGGTCGATCGGGTGGAATCATAAAACGCAAACCCCGCCAATTGAATTCCGGGAGCCAGTCCAGCGCATGCCTTTAGGATGGCGGAAATAGGCCAGCGATGGGTGAGTAAATCATGGTGAAGTTGCGCGGGCGAGGCCCCTGCCGATCCGGCAGGAATCTTTCCGGAATCCACGGGTTGGCGAGTCGCCACTTTTTTTGGCAGCAGGGATTTCCAAGCGGAGGACTGGACGTGAAAACCAGCGTCTTCCAGAACGGATCGGATCCTCGGGGAATGTGTTTTTCCAGAGGAAACAAGGATCATCGAAGGCTTAACTTGAACATTTCTCGTTACCGGCCTCACGCTGCCCACCCCTCTATAAAGCGGAGTTCCTTATTTCGATATTACCAGAATCCATTCCGGTTGACTACAGACGGTCCCGGTGCATCCCGATTACGCCGCGGAATCTTTATGACAGACCCCGCTGAATTTCACGCGGCCTGAAATCGTCGATTCCACCTTCCAGACTATTGTAGGATCGATGCCGCCGAATTTCGTAAAGCCGGGGTTAAATCCAACGCGCGAAATCGCTGATCATATCCATCGATTCAAATGTCGCTTTTAACGGATGGATCGAAAAAATAAGAGTGGCGTGGATCGACGGGTTCCTCTTTCGACATGCCGGCCTTTGGGTTAACTCCGAGCGGCCAATCGGGGCATCGCAATCGCCAGGGCCGCGACGGTCTTTGCATCTTCCAGATTTCCGGCCTCAAGTCTCTGCCGCAATTCCATCAATGAAATTTTTT
>JBEKDW010000224.1:0-4301 GCA_050014155.1 Anaerolineales bacterium | reverse complement strand
ATCGTGGCCGCGCCGCCTTCCACGCGGATCCATTCGTCGGTTTTGGTGTAGCGCAGATCTTTCGGAATATTCATGCAACGCCTCCGGAACTGTCGGGTGCCCGCAGCGGGCCAGGATGCACTCTGTCGATCATCCGCAGAAATTGTTCCGGCGGGGAATCTTCAGAGGAAATACCACCGGGGTCCTGCGCCGGAGCGGTGCGTCCGGCTTCCCCGCTTCGATGAACCCCGGGCGATTTGCCCGGAAGAGTCGGGATTGATTCCCGGCATTGGGGATATCGCCATTCTAAAAAGCGGCGGTCGGAAAGTCAAGGAAGGAAAGCGCAAAAAAGGGGGAGTATAATCCGGATTATGTTCGATTGGAGGATTCGCGGTCGCTTTTCCCGCGGAAAGCAACGATCCGCCTTGCCGAGAGGAAACCCGCATAGACAAATGACCGCCAAAATCATCCGAGTGCTAATGGCCAAACCCGGTCTCGACGGGCACGACCGCGGCGCCAAGGTGGTTGCCCGGGCGTTGCGCGACGCCGGGATGGAAGTGATTTACACCGGCTTGCGCCAGACTCCCGAGATGATCGTGGAAGCCGCGCTGCAGGAGGATGTCGACGTGATCGGGCTGTCGATCCTCTCCGGCGCGCACGGAAACCTCGTACCGCGGGTGATGCGGATGCTGGGCGAGAAGGGAATGGGCAAGATGCCTGTTTTCGTCGGCGGGATCATCCCTCCGGCGGATATTCCCGCCTTGAAGGCCGCCGGCGTGATCGAAGTGTTTGGTCCGGGCACGGCCACCGCGGAGGTGGTCCGGGCCATTCGACTCGCGCTCGGAGAAGGAAACAACGGTTGACATCCCCCGTATGCCGACCTTGACGGAACGCGTGGCGGCGGGCGACCGCCGCGCTCTGGCCCAACTCATCAGCCGGATCGAGCGGGAAGACCCCGAAACGCAGGAGATCCTTGCGGAGTTACACGCCTCCACCGGACGCGCGTCGGTGGTCGGCGTAACCGGCGCCCCCGGCACCGGAAAATCCACGCTGGTCAACGCGCTGGCGCGGGTTTTCCGGAAGGGAACGGCGGGTGAGCGGCCGCGCACGGTGGGAATTCTCGCGCTCGATCCGTCCAGCCCGTTTTCCGGAGGAGCGATCTTGGGAGACCGGATCCGGATGCGGGATCTGGCCCTCGACGAGGGCGTCTTCATCCGCTCGATGGCTTCCCGCGGCTGCCTGGGCGGCCTCTCGCGTTCGACCTTTCCGGCCGTGCGCGCGCTGGACGCGGCGGGCTTTGAGATGATCCTGATCGAAACGGTCGGCGTCGGCCAGGACGAAGTGGATGTGGCCAAGCAGGCGCACACCGTGGTGGTGGTTGAAACCCCCGGCTTGGGGGACGACATTCAGGCGCTCAAAGCCGGTGTGCTGGAGATCGCCGACATTCTGGCGGTGAACAAGGCTGATCTTCCGGGCGCGGATTCCGCAGCCGGATCGCTCCGGGCGATGCTTGACCGGGGTGAAAGAACCGGCGACGGGTGGCAGCGGCCGATCGTGCAGACCGTCGCCACAACCGGCAAGGGCGTGGAGGAACTGGCCGCGGCGGTCCTGAGCCACCGTGATCATCTGCGGCGGAGCGGCGAGGGAGAGCGGCGCGAGCGGGAGCGCGCGGAGCGGGATTTGGAAGAGCGGCTGCGCGCACGGTTGTTCGAGCGCTGGCAAACGGCCGGGGGGAACCGGTTGGCCGAGGCGGCAGAAAAAGTCGCCCGCCGCGAGTGTTCGCCGGAGCAGGCGGTGCGGGCGCTATTAGATGAAGGACACCTCGCCGGATAGCCGTGGTAAAGAGTGAACTGGGATCATTCGACCCCTCCCCAAGAATGCCTGTCCCCGAGCGAAGCGAGGGGAGGGAGGGGAGAGGTGAGGGGTAAGGGAAGAGAGATGCGATATTTCGGAAAAAAGGTTCGGCTGCGTGCGATCGAGCGCGATGATTTGCCCCGCTACGTGGAATGGTTTGCCGACCCGGCGGTAAGCGAGAATTTGTCGCGCCAAATGCCGATGAGCCTTGCGCATGAGGAACAGTGGTTCGAAGAGAACCTCAAACGGCCGGTGGAGGAACAGCCGCTGGCGATCGACGTCCGGCGCGGCGCTGCGAAATGGGAGCACATCGGAGGCGCGGGATTTAACTTTATCGACAAGCGCAACCGGCTTGCCGAATGCGGGATATTCATCGGGAACCGGAAGTATTGGGACAAGGGCTACGGCCGGGACGCCATGGAAACCCTTCTGCGGTATGGGTTCGACACGCTAAACCTCAACCGCGTCCAGTTGTGCGTGATGGCCTTCAACCAGCGCGCAATCCATGTATATGAAAAAATCGGGTTTGTCCGTGAAGGCATCCAGCGGGAAGCGCACTTCTACGGGGGGCGGTACTGGGACATGCATCACTATTCCATCCTGCGCCGCGAGTGGGGAGCACGCTACGGCGCAACCAAGGAGTGACGGAAGATGGCAGTCTACGGCGGGATTCAACTGTTTGCGGGGCGCGGGTCCGTGGAGCTGGCTCAGGCGATCGCCAAGCATATTAAAAAACCGCTCTCAGGCATCGATGTGATCGACTTCCCCAACGAAAACGTTTTCGTCCGGCTGCAATCCAGCGTGCGCGGACAGGACGTCTACGTCATCCAAGGCACCGCCACGCCCGTCAGCCGCAACCTGATCGAGCTGCTGATCATGCTGCGCACCCTCAAGCAGGATTCGGCGGACCGGGTGACGGCCGTGGTCCCGTATCTTTGCTACGCCCGCTCCGACAAGAAAGACCAGCCGCGGGTGGCGATCACCGCACGCCTCGTGGCGGACATGATCGAAACGGCCGGCGCCGACCGGTATATCTTCCTCGACCTGCACGCCGGCCAGATCCAGGGATTCTTCTCCGTTCCCGGCGACGTGCTCACCGCGTTCCGGATCCTGAGCAATTATTTCGTCAAGAAGATCAAGCGGATGCACGATCCGGTGGTCGTTTCGGCCGACCTGGGATTCGCCAAGAAGGGCCGCAACTTCGCGGCCTCCCTCGGCCTCAGCATGGCCTTTATTGAAAAGCGCCGCAAGGGGAACGATTCCCAATGCGAGGTGCTGACCGTGGTGGGCGACGTGGAGGATCACGACGTCATCATCGTCGACGACGAAATCGACACCGGCGGCACGGTCCAGCAGGATGTCGACATCGTCAAAGAGTACGGCGCGCGCGACGTGTACCTCTCCTTCGTCCACCCGATCCTCTCCGGACCGGCCACCGAGCGATTGGCCGGATTGCCGGTGAAAGAATTCGTCACCACCGACACGGTGCCGATTCCCGACGAGAAGCGGGTGCTCCTGGGCAGCCGCTTGACGGTGCTTTCGGTGGCGCCGCTGCTGGGAGAAGTGATCCTGCGCACCCACCAGGGGAAGTCGGTGGGGGCCCTTTTCCATGAATAAATACAACCGATTCGAAACGAGGTTGTAACGGCATGCTGAATTCGATCATTCGCATGGTCGGCGGCGATCCCAACCGCCGCGACATCGAGCGCTTCTCCGGTTGGGTGGACGAGATCGCCCGCCTCGAGGCGGAATATCAGGATCTCGACGACGCGGCGCTGCGCGAAAAGACCAAAATTTTCCGCGACCGGCTGGAGGCCGGCGAGGAGCTCGACGACCTGTTGCCCGAAGCGTTCGCCGCCGTGCGCGAAGCCTCGCGCCGGACGATCGGACTGCGGCATTACGACGTGCAGATGATCGGCGGGATCGTGCTGCACCTGGGGCGCGTGGCGGAGATGCGCACCGGCGAAGGGAAAACACTCGTCGCCACCCTGCCGCTGTACCTCAACGCGCTTTCCGGGCAGGGCGCACACCTCGTCACCGTCAACGACTACCTCGCCCGCCGCGACGCGCGCTGGATGGGCGGAATCTACGACGCCCTGGGACTGACCGTCGGCGTGCTGCAGGAAGCCTCGCGCACCGACAACGCGCGCAAGGCGTTCCTCTACGATCCTTCGCGGGAATCCCCGCAGGAAGACGTCCACCAGTTGCGGCTGGTGGACCGGAGAGTGGCGTATGCGGCCGACATCACCTACGGAACCAACAACGAATTCGGGTTCGATTATCTGCGCGACAACCTCGCCCTGCGGCGCGAGGACCGCGTCCAGCGTTCGCGGAATTTCGCCATCGTCGACGAAGTGGACAACATCCTCATCGACGAGGCGCGCACGCCGCTGATCATCTCCGGCCCGGCCGCCGAAGAGCAGACGGAATACAAGCACATGGCGCAGGTGGTGCGCCAGCTGCGCCCC
>JBEKDW010000223.1:0-4307 GCA_050014155.1 Anaerolineales bacterium | reverse complement strand
GTCGTCCGATGCATCCAGAACGGCATCAACGCCCTGCCATACGTACAACCTTTTGGGTTGGATTACGGGATCCATGGGAAATGCTATCGCCCGTCCTTTCGAAGAACATGCTAGGGCGGGGTTGTTAGGAAATGATAAAAAAGAAGGGTTCCTTTATATGAAAAATATAAATGCCAAAAAACAGGCTATTCTTCGGCTAAAAAGCGGTATCCGATCCCGGGTTCGGTGGCAATCATCTGCGGCTGGAGGGAATCCGGGTCCAGTTTGCGCCGCAATTAGCTGATGTATACGCGCAAATTCTGCGTCTCACTTTGGTACGCCTCCCCCCAGACGTGCTCCAGGATCTGGGTGTGGGTCAACACGCGCCCGGCGTTGCCGGCCAGGTACGCCAGCAGATTGTATTCGGTCGCCGTCAGGTGCACTTCTTCCTCGCCGCGCAAAACCACGCGCCGCGAGAGATCGATCGTAATGTTCCCCGCATGCACGACCGGTTCGCCGGCTCCTTCCTTCGCGGCGGCGTGCCGCAGCGCAACCCTCAGCCGCGCCAGCAATTCGTCGGTGCCGAACGGCTTGGTGAGGTAATCGTCGGCCCCCAGGTCGAGCGCGGTCACCTTGTCCCGTTCCGCATCCCGGACCGAGAGCACGATGATCGGAACGGAGGACCACTGGCGCAACTCCCGGCAAACCTCCAGCCCGCTCTTCCGGGGGAGATTTAAATCCAGGATGACGGCATCGGGTTGTTCGGCGGACGCCTTGTCCAGCGCCTCCTCCCCGTCGGACGCGCCGATCACTTCATACCCTTGGGCCGCGAGACCCGCCCGCAACGCGCGCAGGATTTGGGGTTCGTCATCCACGATGAGAATTTTCGTCTTCTTCATCATCCTGCTCTCCGTCATCCGCGGAGGAATCCACCATCGGCAGTGTGAACACGAAGCGCGTCCCGGAATCCCCCGTTACCGGACTCTCCACCCAAATCCGTCCCCTATGCGCTTCCACAATCCCCTTGCAAATGGACAGGCCTAGTCCCGTGCCCATGCCTGGAGAACGTTCCTCGGAGATGCGGTAGAACTTATCGAACAGATGCGGGTGCAACCGCCGCGGGATCGCCGGCCCCGGATTGGTCACCGAAACCGTCATCTCCCGCTCATCCGTCCGGACTTCGATGTCGATGCTCGACTGCGACGGGGCAAACCGGATCGCGTTCTCGAGCAGGTTGCTCATCACCCGGTCGATTTGAACGTAATCGGCCAGAACGAACGGCAGATCCGGCGCCCAGTGAAATTGCGCCCGGACGCCGTGCCGACGCGCGACAGCCCGGATCAGCTCGTCCATGTCGCACCAGTCGCGTTTCAAACGGAGCGCACCCGCCTCGATGCGGGACATATCCAGTAGATCCCCGACGAGGTGGTTCAAGCGGTCGGTCTCCTCGTTGATGGCCGAGAGCAGATCCTGCCGGGTGGTCGGATCCAGCGCCTGGTCTTCCTTTAATAGAACCGTTGCCGAAGCCTTGATCGCCGAAAGCGGCGTGCGCAGATCGTGGGATACGGAAGACAGCAACGCAGATTTCAGACGGTCGCTTTCCTCCAGCAGCTGCGCCCTGCCCGCCTCCCGCGCCAGCCGCGCCCGCTCGATGAACAATCCAACCTGGGCGGCGAAGGTAGTCAGCAACCGCATCGTCGTCGGGCCGGGCGGCGCTTCCGACGGACGGAGGAAAAGGCGGAGCGTTCCGACGGGCGCCTGGCGCGCCGCCAGGGGGATATCCACCTCCCGTAGTCCTTCATCGGAAACCTCCGCTGCACCGGTTCCCGCGACGCTCTCCGGCGGACGGCCCTGTGGGCCACTGAACTTGTAATTCCCTTCCGGTAGGTGTTCGGAAGAGATATCGCCGCTCGAAACGGAAAACGCCAGATCTCCGGATGCGGGCGGCTCCTTCTCTGGGCTCGCCAATATTTCGCATCCGGAAAGATTGAACGCCTCCGTAATGATCCGCGAGATCGACGCCAGCGTTTCCTTCCAGTCGGATTGCGCCTCGAGGGCCCGGGTGAGGGTGTAGAGCGTAGTGGCTTCCTTCTCCCGGAATTCCGCCTGGGCGGCGTGCATATTGGCGGCGGCCACCGACTGGCTGAGGAGCACCGCGACGATCAGGAATACCATCAAGGCCAGCAGCTCCTCCGGATCGCTTACCGCGAGCGTATACGTGGGGGTAAGAAAGAAAAAGTTGAACGTAAAAAAGGAGACAAGCGACGCGGCCAGCGCGGGCAGCAACCCCCAGCGGGTGGCGGAAAGCATCACCGGCAGAAGATACAACAGGGCGATCACCTGGGTGGAAAGCTGCGACCGCGCGAGCGAGAGGACCGCGGTGGTGAGAGCAACTGCGCCGAGTGTGAGCAGAAAATCCACCGGGTGAATCCGGTATCCGGGCAGGAAGAACCGCCTGGCGTCCGCCGGCCCGATGCGATTTCCGTTGTGAGCATTCGTCATTCCGGTCGCCCTTCCCTGTTTCCGGGCCGGTCCATCCAACCGTGGACTGCGCCGCGGAAACCGGATCGAACCCAGCTATACATTTTACGAAAGCAGTTTCGCCACGACGGCATAATCCTGGTCTCCCCAGCCGCGCGCCTCGGCCTGCGTATACAGGTCGCAAACCCGTTCGGCCATGGGGAGAGAAATCCCAAGGTCCCGCGCCAGTTCGAGCCCGTAGCGCAGGTCCTTCAACATCCACCGCAGGGCGAACTGCGTATCGGAATAATCCTGCTTCAAGATGGCCGGCAGTTTGGCTTTGACGATCGGGCTGGCCATCGCGCCAGCCTGCATGGCTTCCGCAACGAGGTTTGGATCGAGCCCGGCGCGTCTGGAGAGCGCGATTCCTTCCGCCGCCGCCATCGTCTGCACGGCAAGTAACAGGTTGTTGATTAATTTATATTCCGTGCCGGTTCCGGGCGGACCGAAGGTAAAGATGCGCGCGGAAATTGCTTCCAAGACCGGCCGGGCTCTATCCAGATCGGCTTTCTCCGCGCCGGTCAGCAGTGTGAGCGTCCCCTTCTCCGCCCCTTCCTTGCTTCCGGTCACCGGACAATCGATGAAGGCCAAGCCCCGCGCGCGAGCCAGACCATGCAATTCCCGGATCCAGCGCACCGAAAGCGTGGCGCACTCGACGGCGGTGGAACCGGTTGCCATAGCGGCCAGCGCCCCCGCTGGTCCCGTCCATACTTCCCGCGACGCGGCGACGTCGGTGACCACGTCGATCACCACGTCCGCTCCGGCTGCGGCCTCTGCCGGGCTGTCCGTCACATCCGCCCCCAGCTCCCGGAAGGCCTCGGCGCGGGCGGCTGTGCGATTCCACACCGCGGTGGGGAACCCTTTGCGCAGCAAATTCGTCGCCATGCCGCGACCCATGATCCCCATTCCCAAGACGGCTACCCGGATCATATTCCTCCACAATCCGGATCATTGTACTGCAACGCCGAAAGATCTTGACAGCTCCGAGAAAGCGCCTTATGATTTTCAACATCTGAGCATCTATTCATATATTTGCCTGTAACACCCGGCCCCGGAGGAAATCCATGCCGCGAAAATCGACCGCTGCCTATCCCGCGCTGGATGAGCATACCGCGGCGCACGTGGCCGAGCTCTTCGCCGCCTTCGGCGACACCAGCCGCGTGCGCATTCTTTACCACCTGGCCAAAGGCGAACTTAACGTCGGCGCCCTGGCCCGGGTGGTCGGTATTTCCGAATCCGCCATTTCCCATCACATGCGCCACCTGCGCCAGCTACGGCTGGTTTCGGTGCGGCGGGCCGGCCAGGAAGTGTTCTACCGCATGGACGACCCGCACATGGTCACCCTCTTTTGGCAGGGCGTGCGCCACATCCTGGAAGAATAACCGTTCTCCCCCCGGGATTTTTTTGCCGGAAGGATTTTTCAAAATCATTCCAACCATCCCGCCCGCAAATTTCTGCGCGTCCGCGGCAAGGAGACGCAGGCAAAAAGGAGGCTCAATGAAAAGCCAAGCGGAAAATCCACCCACCAACGATCGTCCGAACCTTATCGCAGGCATTCTCTCGCGGTTTGGTGCCATCGTTTTCATGCTCGCCCTGGAGGCCGCCATCCTCTTTCTGGCCGCCGGCCGGCTCGACTGGATCTGGGCCTGGATCTTCATCGGGATAAACCTCGCCGTGGTCCTGGTCAACGGAACGATATTAATGCGTACCAACCCCGAGATCGTCGCGGAGCGCGGACGACCGAAAGAGGTGAAAAACTGGGACAAGGTCGTGAGCGGTTTGTGGGCTCTCGCACAATACCTTGCCAT
>JBEKDW010000222.1:0-4314 GCA_050014155.1 Anaerolineales bacterium | reverse complement strand
GGCCTACGCTTTGCTGCCACCGCAAGTTAACGCAATGATCCAAGGTGTTGAGCGAAGACAAGACGCGCTAGTTGCCGAACTTTATGTCGGAAAGATCACGTTCGGGATGAAGAGTCCGAACTTCTCGTAATACGCTTCGGGTTCCATGATGAAGGTGGGTGCGCGCGCAATCACCCGGCACGGATCGCGCAGATCGAGCATCGCCGCACCCAGCCGGTAAACCACGCGCCGCGTCTGCGGGAACACATTTTCCACGCCGTGGTATAGCATCAGCCAGCCGCGGTCGGTCCGCACCGGCGGGGTCGAGCCGCCGATCCGGTTGTCTTCCCAGGCGGCCTCCGGGCGGAGGACGATCTCCGGTTCGGTCCAGGTCCGCAGGTCAGTCGAATACGAAATGCGGATCGACGGGTGCTCCTCGCCGTGTCCCGTATAGGTATCGACGAATCCGATCGGCCGGCGGAGGAGCGCAAAACGCCCGTCGACCTTCTCGGGGAATAGGATCACATCCCGGTCGTCGATATCTTCTGGCGTGGCCCAGCCGAAGAATTCCCAATGCACGCGGTCTTTCGAAACGGCGATGCCAGACCGTGTTTGATTTTTATCGGTGGAGGGATCAAACCCCGGGAAGGGACTTTGGCTTGCCTCCGGAACGCCCAGGCCGGTGGGAAAAATGCTCCAGGCGAACCGGCGAAAGGCGAAGGTCATATAGTAAGCGTCTTCGATCTTGACCACGCGCGGGTCCTGGACACTGCCGTACGGATAGCCTACCATCTCGGGGCTGAGCATGGGTTTTTCGGACACGTGGTGGAAGTGAATTCCATCTTCGCCTTCCAGCAGCCCCACAGAACAGTGATGCGGGCGCAGGGATCCGGCCGTCCGTTCATACAGGTAGAACCGGCCGCTGTCAAAGAGCGCCCCGGGATTGTAGGCGTTGGACATGCGCCAATCCCACTTTCCGGGCCAGACGATCGGATTTTCCGGACAGCGCGTAATTTTCAGAGGCATAGCTCTCCTTGGATAATGGATTGGCCTGGCAACCTCTCCCCTAACCCCTTCTCTTTATGGGGAAGGGTTTTAAGATCCACCTTCATCCTCCTGTCGTGAGTTTGCCTTGGATCCCATCATGGTGGAAGCGGAACAAATTGTCAACTGCGTTCGACGCCACGCCCGTGAAACCGACTATAATTATTCCGCGGACGGCGAATATTCCGGCGAAAGAGATTGTCCATCCGAAGCAACGGGAGCCAAAGTCCATGAAGAGCAGGATTTTCTTGGTCGTGATTTTCCTTTTCCTCGTCACTGCATGCACCGCAACGCCGGCCGCTCCGACGTTGCCGCCTACTCCGGCGCCGACACCCTCGCCGACTTTCGCCGCCTCCAAGTTCGGAGCTTCAGATATCGATGTTACCTACTGCACAATGGACGGCCAACCGCAAAAGATGGATCTCTATTATCCAAAGTCCGGCGGACCGTGGTCGGTAATGATTTACGTCCATGGCGGCAGTTGGACCGCACTCGACAAGGCCGAGGGTGTGGGATGGCGCTACCTGAATGATTCCGGCTTCCTGGTCGTGTCGGTGAATTACCGTCTGGCGACCACCCAGGTGAAATTCCCGGTCATGATCGAGGATATCAAATGCGCGGTCCGGTATTTACGGGCGCACAGCGCAGAATATCATCTCAATCCGGACCGCATCGGCGCGCTGGGGGCGAGCGCCGGCGGGCACCTTGTGGCTTTGCTCGGTACGGCTGATAAATCCGCCGGCTGGGACGTGGGGGAATATCTCGATCAATCCAGCCGGGTGCAGGCTGTGGTGACGGAATCCGGCCTGTCGGATTTTACTGTTCCGATCAATGCCGGAGTAAGTATGGCGGTCTACTTCGCCTTCGGCGCGCTGGCCGGGGATCCCGATCCCCGGATGGCAACCGCCAGCCCGGTTACTTACATCACGTCCGACGATCCGCCCTTTCTGATCATCCACGGCGACGAGGACGGCACCGTCCCGGTCGAGCAGGCAAAGATATTAAATGAGAAACTCACGAAAGCCGGAGTTTCCTCCACGCTGGTGATCGTCCAAGGCGCGGGCCATGACCTCAAGGGAATAAACGGACAGCCGACGGTTCCCACGTCGGCTGAAATTTCCGCCGACATATTGAAGTTCCTGCAGACGAATTTGGAATAGATCCTCCATGCCGCCATATTCCTTCCCCGTTAAACGATTTGGGATAAACGGGGAAGGACCCCCACTCGCGAATTCTTCGCATCGGAAGGTCACCGATGCTCATCGCTCCCCCGCTTCGTAACCATCACCGCTCGATGAGCAAAACCGAGCGGTGATGCTCCGCGAGGGCAAGCGAGGTGCGGGCAGAGGAGGGGGAAGGGGGATGGATCGGAAATGGAAATTTTTCTTCAAAGGAAAAGCATATGGCCAAGCCCCATTTGTCTGTTGGAAGAACCGTAATCGCCCTGTTCGGAATAGCGGCGCTGTCCGCCGGTTGCGCCGCGAAAACAATGCCTGTAACACCGCAGGCGACCGCTACCGCCACCGCCGGGAACCTTCCCGCGATCGGCTCCGTGAGGCTGGATCAAACCGCGGTGCCTCGTTACGAATCCCTTGAAATGACGGTGGCGCTCGATGCAAAATATACCAACCCGTTTGACGCACGCCAGGTGAGCCTGGATGGGATCTTCAGCGGGCCGGACGGCGTGGAGCTGAAGGTGCCGGGATTTTGGGACGGCGTATCCGCCTGGAAGGTCCGCTTCACACCTTCCCTGGAGGGCGAGTGGAAATTCCAGTTGACCGTCAAGGATAGCCGCGGAGCCAGCGCGCCGTTTACGGGGAGTTTCACCGCAACGTCGTCGAATCTGCACGGTTGGCTGCAAGCCGGCAATTGGATCAATCCAGATTACAGCGGGCATTACCTGGTTTACCAGGACGGCACGCCCTTTTACGGAATCGGCCATTGCGATGCCTGGACCATCCTCAGCGCAGGCTTTACCGCCGAGAAGGGGGTGACCCTCTTCGATCAGATTAAAGCAGCCGAAGAAAATTTCGTGGTGTGGTGGCCGCTCTATTCCAATTCGCTGATCGGCAACGGCTATGACAATTATTCTTCGTCGAGCGCATCCTTGATGGATCTGGTAGTGAAGGATGCGCAGAAGAAAGGCGTGTTCCTGGTCTTCACGATCTGGGATCATCCCGAATTGCGCGGCCCGGGGCATCCGTGGGGCGACGGCAACTGGGCTGGCAACGGGTTCAGCAAGCTGGGCGACATCAATTCCTTCTTTACCTCGGACGAAATGTGGGCCTGGCAGGAGAATCTTTACCGCTATATCATCGCCCGTTGGGGATACAGCCCGGCGATCGGCCTGTGGCAAACGGTTTCGGAGATCAACGGGACGAACGCGTACGATCAGACCAACCCCTGGCACGATAAAGTCAATGCGTACTTTGTGGCCAACGACCCGTACCGGCATCCGACAACGGCGAGCATGTCGGGCGACGTGGACTGGCCGGAAGGCCACAAAGTGATGGATGCACCCCAGGTGCACGTGTATAACTTCTCCAACGGTTCCCTGACCGTCGATGTGGTAAAAACCGCGCAGATCATCGCCGGTTGGACGCAGGTGATGTGGAACCAGGTCGACAGACCCAACTGGGTGGGCGAGTTCGGGGTTGCGGGGAACGAATATTATCCGGAGCTTTTCCACAACGCGCTGTGGTCCGCGCTGGGAGCGGGGGCGGCGATGACCCCGGCGGAATGGAACGGCGGATCGTGGGGCGAGATGACGCCGGAAATGAGCGCCGATACCGCCCGCCTGGGCCAGTTCGTTTCAGATATTCCTCTGGCGGAATGGAATCCGTCGGCGCTGCAGATTGCCAGTAAGGATCCACAAGTCCGTGGTTGGGGCGTGGCGGGAACGAAAGGCGGGTTGTTCTGGGTGCAGGATTTCTCCCTGGAAGGAAAATCGATCCAGGATGTTCGCAAGGGCCAGACCGTACGCAAAGGCGTCGTGCTGGAGATCAGCGGACTGGCGGGCGGAACCTACACGATCCGTCCGTACGACGCCTGGCAGGGACAGTACCTTGCCGCCTTCGATGTGAATTGTTCGGATGGCATGCCGTGCACGATTGCCCTTCCCGATTTCAAGGCGGATATGGCTTTCCGGTTGGAGCGGAAATGACCGGAACGGGACGATGAAGATCCATCCCAACAGCACGTTGATTATGATCGGCGATTCCATCACCGAGTGGGGACGGGAGACGCCCATCCGGGAGGACACACTCGAGTCCTCCGGCAGCGGGTACGTCC
>JBEKDW010000221.1:0-4387 GCA_050014155.1 Anaerolineales bacterium | reverse complement strand
GTCGCGCGTCCACCTGCGGGTGGATCCCGACGGCCACGGAACCCTGGTGGTCGACGCCGCGCGGATCCTGCATCTGAATCCCACAGCGGCGCAAATGGCCTACCTGGCCTTGGAAGGAATACCGTCCGACGCGGCCGCCCGCTCCATCGCCGGCGAGTACCGGATTTCGCGGGCGCAGGCGGAAGCGGATTTCCTGGGCATCGCGGCCCAGGTGGATGCGCTCACCCGCCCCGGCGGGCCCTGCCCGGTGTGTGACCTCGAGCTGGATGTGCGCGCGCCCTTCAGCCACACCCCATCCGCGCCATACCGCATGGACTTGGCGATCACTTATCGCTGCCAGAACGATTGCGCCCATTGCTACAACGCCAGGCCGCGCTCGTTCCCCGAGCAGCCCGCCGCGGTCTGGAAACAAATGATCGACCGCTTGTGGGATCTCGGCGTCCCGCACATCGTGTTCACCGGCGGCGAACCGACGTTGCGGGGCGACCTGCCCGAGCTCGTGGCCTACGCCGAGCGCAAAGGGCAGATCACCGGACTGAATACCAACGGACGCCGGCTGCAGGACCGTGCGTTCCTGCAATCTCTGGTGGACTCGGGTCTGGATCATGTACAAATCACACTCGAAAGCCACGATGAATCCGTCCACGATGCACTCGTCCGGGCGCCGGGAGCTTGGCGGCAGACGGTGGATGGTTTGCGTAACGCGCTCGACACACGGCTCTACGTGATGACCAACACCACATTGTTGCGCAGCAACACCCCGGCGCTTGGCCAGACCCTGGACTTCCTTGCCGACACCGGCGTGCCGACCGTGGGACTGAACGCGCTGATTTATTCCGGCCGGGGCGCGACGGTGGGCACCGGACTTTCGGAAGAGGAATTGCATCCTCTGCTCGACCTCGCCCGGGAAAAAACCGCCCGGAACAAGCAGAAGCTCATCTGGTATACGCCGACGGAATATTGCCACTTCGATCCGGTGCAGCAGGAATTGGGAGTGAAAGGTTGCACCGCAGCGATGTACAACATGTGCGTCGAACCCGACGGCGGCGTGATCCCGTGCCAGTCGTATTACCAGCCACTGGGCAATCTGCTCGCGGATGATTGGAACGGGATTTGGAACAGCGACCTTGCGGTTTCGCTCCGCGAGCGCCGGCACGCCGCGGAGAAGTGCCGGGAGTGCGCACTCTTTGCAGAATGCGGCGGGGGATGCCCGCTGACTCCCCGGGCATGACGGCCCGCTTTCCATTTTCCAAAGGATGTAGGATTTGCCGCAGGACGTTGGATCGAAAAACATTGCAGGGAGGTAGGCATGGCACCGCTGATTAAATTCCTACGCGATCGTTTTCAACCCGTTGCCGCGCTTCCGGCCGGCGTGCATCACTATCAATCCAAGCCCTCATCCCCCTCGCCTTTCCGCCTGCATCTGCGCTTAGAGGCCGACGGGAGTGGCATCCTCATCGTGAACGCGTCGACAATTCTGCACCTCAATCAGACGGCTGCCGAGTACGCCTACCAGTGGGTGAAAGATTCCACCCCCGAAAATGCGGCCAAGACGATCGCCGCACGATACCGCGTAAATAAAAAACAGGCCATGCATGATTACCTGGATTTCATTCAACGGGTGGAAACCATGCTGAACACGCCGGACCTGGATCCGGTGACGTATCTGGATTTCGCCCGCGCGGAACCATACTCCAAGGAGCTTTCCGCGCCTTACCGGCTGGACTGCGCGCTCACCTACCGTCTACCCGAAGGGGAGAACGTCCATTATGCGCCCGTCGAACGGGTTAAAAATGAGCTTTCCACGGAGGAGTGGAAGACGATCCTCTCCAAAGCCTGGGAGGCGGGCATTCCGCACGTGGTCTTCACCGGCGGCGAACCCGCATTGCGCGAAGATCTGCCCGCGCTGGTGGCGCACACCCAGGCCATCGGCCAGGTCTGCGGATTGCTCAGCGGCAGCCTGCGCCTGGCATCGGCCGATTATCTGAGGACGATTCTCGACAGCGGGTTGGACCACCTGATGTTCCTGCTTCAGCCGGGCCGGGAAGAATCGTGGACTGCGCTCGGCAACGCCATGGCGTCCGATCTTTCCACCACTGCGCATCTCACCCTCAACCGCGAGCTGGCCCCGCGCGCTGGATCGATCCTGGAGCGGCTCGCCAAGATGGAGGTGCGCTGGCTTTCCCTGAGCGCGTCCGACCCCGCAGGCGCGGAAACCCTGACGGTCCTTCGCAACCGGGCGGCCGAACTCGGACTCTCGCTGCAATGGGACCTGCCCGTTCCGTACTCCCCGGCCAATCCCATCTCCCAGGAAATCGGCACGCCGTCGACGGGAGCGGGCAAAGCCTGGCTGTACGTCGAACCCGACGGCGACGTCCTTCCCGAACAGGGGGTCAACCGGGTGCTGGGCAACTTCCTGCACGATCCCTGGGCGCGGATCTGGGCTGCCGCGCGGTCGAAATAAAATCCGGTTTCCGGAAATCTTCTTCACGTAATCGTCGAATTCCCCGCTTCCACGCCGGGAGAAACTCTCGGGTATGCCCCTCTCCATTGAAGACTGGCACAACAGATTTTGCCAACAGGCCTGCTGGACCGAATCCCTGCGGACGCATTTTTTTTCCCGGAAGGATATCGGTCGACTGCAGCGCATCCTCGAGGTGGGATGCGGGACCGGCGCGGTAAGCTCATCCGTTGCCCGGGAATTCCCGTCGGCGAAGGTGAGCGGAGTGGATATGAATATCCGGCGGCTGGAGTTCGCCCGGTCGCACGATCCGGCGAGCGTCTATGCCGCCGGGGACGGGAAACAACTCCCATTCCCCGCGCGCGCGTTCGATCTGGTACTGTGCCATTTCCTCCTGCTGTGGATTCCGTCGCCAATGCTGGCCCTGCGCGAAATGGCGCGGGTGGTGCGCCCGGGAGGCTGGGTGATTGCGCTGGCCGAGCCGGACCATAGCGCCCGGATCGATTATCCCCCGCCGCTTGAGGAATTGGGCGCGGTGCAAACCGCGGTGCTCGAGCGGCAGGGAGCCGATCCCGCACTTGGACGCCGTCTCGCAGAATTATTTGCCGCCGCCGGATTGAGCATCGAGGAAACAGGCATACTGGGCTCGCAGGATAACCACTCGGAACAAACCGGCGAGGATTCCGAGTTGGAATGGAAGGTTTTAAAGGAAGATATCGGCCAAGAGATTTCAGAATCCGATTGGGAGAAATTCCGCCAGGCCGATATGGGCGCGCGCCGGCGCGGCGAACGCATATTATTCATTCCCACCTTTTACTGCTTTGCGCGGCAGAAGAATTAGTAGCTCACGGTAGAAGTCAGGATTTGAAACCTCTGAAATAGTCCGCTCGTCGGGGGGATAAATCCCCCGACTATTAACAGCGCCGGATAAATCCGGCTTTAAAGCCCGGCTTTAAGCCGGGCGCTGTTGAAAGTTCGGAGCTTTAGCTCCGGACAAACAGTAATTTCCAGAGGTTTCGATTTGTCATTGCGAGCTTCGCCCCGGCTTTGCCGGGGCGAGGCCGGGGCTTCGCTCCCTTCCCCCGAAGAACACGAGGACAGGCGGTCGCTCGCAATGACATCTACTTTATTTTTCCGTAGTTTACTAGGGAAAATAAAAACAGCCGCGGTCACCGGATATCCTCCGACGCCGCGGCCGTTTTTTTAAGTTGGTAAAGCTAATCTCCGATTTCGAACACAACGCTGACCGTCATCGAGACCTGCCAGGTTCCCACCTGGATCGGCACCGAAGATCCGCCGCCCCCGCCCATTCCCAGTGTGCTATATCCCTTGTCCGCCGGCATGGGCACGCTGGCACCGTATTCATTGACGGAAAGAACCTTGACGATTTTCACTCCCAAGCCTTTGGCGATTTCATCCGCCCGGGAGCGGGCGTCGGCCACGGCCAACACTCTCGCCTGCGAGATCGCCTGCGTGGGATCCTCCAGCGCGAAGCTTACCCCCCCGACGGAATTCACGCCCGCTGCTTGAGCGGCGCCGAGAATGTCACCCACCTTGGTCAGGTCGCGCGCGGTGACCGTCAGAGTGTGGGTCACGATGTAGAAGATCTCGCCGGTCGGCTGGTTGGTGATTGGATCATATTTGTCCTGCTGGATTACGGTGAAATCGCTGCGGATGTCCTCCGCCTTGACCCCCAATCCCTCAACCGCGGCGATCACCGCCGTGGCTTTGGCGTTGTTGCCGTCCCATGCCTTCGACACGTCCGGGTCTTGTGTAATCACGCTCAGGTACATCAGGGCGATATCCGGGGCAACCTTCACCGTGCCCTCCCCATTAACCGAAAGCGTGCGGGGATTGTATTGCGTGGGCGCGGCGCAATTTACGTTGCATGGGGTAGAAGGCGTTGCTGCGGTTCCCGTGCAGCCA